>CAYWBA010000386.1:0-3265 GCA_964455955.1 uncultured Planctomycetota bacterium
AGCCCAGCACTTTCATAACTCCGACGAGTACACAAAGTATCTATGCGACGGAATGGTGAACTCCGGCCTCCTGGAGGAATGCGTGGACGATTTGGGCAAAAAACCTCGGCGCGCTTACCGGTTGACTCCAAAGTCGTGGTATATCCTGACGGATTTATGGCGCGGGATGGAAGGCAATCTGAGACGGCGTGTCGCCAGGTTCCGCCGGGCCGCCGCCATCATTGAAAAGTGCACCGACCGTCTGGGGGAAATGGCGCTCTCGCCCAAGATGTCCGGTGAAGAAGAAGGCGCAGTAGAGTAGAAGCTCTGCTGAAATAGTCGAACGGTACCAGGCTTCCGAATAGAGAGAGGAACAGAAAAATGGCGAAGAAAGAGGCGAAGAAAGAAGCGAAGAAAGAAGAAGAAGGCAAAGAGGACGAGGAAGCGGGACAGGAAGATATTACGCCGGAAGTTGATATTGGCGGCATCTTCAAGAATCTCGGGCTTGGCGGGCTTGTCAACGGTCTCAGCGGTATCCTTGAAAAGGTTGCCGACCTCGCCGAGAAGGGCCAGCAACTGAGCAAAAGTGGCGAGTTCCGCGTACGCGGTATCCCCCCCCCCGGGGTGCGCGGTGGCGGAAGAGGAGTCAATGGCGTCTACGGCTTCACCATCAACACCATGGCTGGCGGGAAGCCGAAGGTCGAGACGTTCGGTAATATCAAGAAGACCCCGAAGGGGCCAGTGGTCGAGGAAGTGCGCGAGCCAATTGTGGATATCTTCGACGAGGGAAAAACGATCAAGGTGATTGCGGAATTGCCCGGAGTCACGGAAGCCGACATTCATATCGAGGTCAAGGGAGATGTTCTGATGCTGTCAGCGGAAGGCAAGAGAAGGAAGTACAATAAGGAAGTCTTGCTGCCCGCAATCGTCGATGAGGAGAACATCAGTTCATCATATGAAAACGCCATGCTGGAAATCGTACTGCAGAAAAAAGAAAAGTAAGTTTCAAAGGGAGCAATTGTGACTCCGAAGAAGAAGGAAAAGGCCTCTACACTATCCTTGAAAGTGGCCGAAGCTGCGGCCAAGGACGTCGGCCGCGGCCTCGTGCGGTTCGACCCGAAGCTGTTTGACCGTCTCGGGGTAAAGGTCGGCGATGTCGTTTGGGTGCGGGGCAAGCGTGCCACTCCCGCCAGGGTCATGCCCACCTACGTCGAAGACCGTGGTACCGACATGATTCGCATGGACGGCATCCTGCGCGGCAATGCGGGCGCAGGGATAGATGAACACGTCCAGGTCGAGAAAGCTGACGCCGCGCCCGCCAGAAAGATCGTTCTCGCACCGCTAACAGCCGTGCGCGGCCTGCGTGGTGAGCGGGATTTGCGCTATATTGGCACGCTGTTGGAGAACATGCCCCTCACCACGGGTGACACTGTCCGGGCAACTTTGTTTGGCTCGCGGACGCAGGATTTCGAGGTGGTTGGGACTGTGCCGAAGGGCGCTGTGCTCATTCAATCCGATACTGTCATTGAAATGCGCGGTGAAGCCAAGGCTGCGAAACCCGGGGCTCTCGGGAGGGTTACGTACGAGGATATCGGCGGGCTGTCGCGCGAGCTCCAGCGGGTGCGTGAGATGGTCGAGCTGCCGCTCAAGTACCCCGAGGTCTTTGCGCGGCTCGGCATTGACCCGCCGAAAGGTGTGTTTCTTCATGGCCCCCCGGGGTGCGGCAAGACCCTGATCGCGCGGGCGGTGGCTAACGAAACAGACGCCTATTTCGTTCACCTGAGCGGGCCGGAGATTATGCACAAGTTCTATGGGGAAAGCGAGGCGCACCTGCGCCAAATATTCGAAGATGCTTCCGCGCACGCCCCGGCAATTGTGTTTCTCGATGAAATCGACGCGATCGCTCCCAAACGCTCGGAAATGGGAGGCGAGAAGCAGCTCGAGAAGCGCGTGGTCGCCCAGCTCCTTGCCCTGATGGATGGCCTCAGATCCCGCGGCCAAATCATCGTCATCGGAGCGACCAACCTTCCCAATCTCGTGGACCCCGCCCTGCGGCGTCCCGGCCGCTTTGACCGGGAACTCGAGATCGGCATTCCGGACCGCAACGGGCGAGCGCAAATCCTGGAGATTCATACCCGAGGGATGCCGTTGGCGGACGACGTTGATCTCGACAGAATTGCTGAGATTACGCACGGGTACGTCGGGGCGGACCTCGAAGCCCTGTCCCGTGAGGCTGCGATGGCAGCCCTGCGCAAGATATTCCCGGATATTGACTTCGAGCTGAAGGAGATTCCTTATGAGACGCTGCAGGCGCTCGAAGTTACGATGGACAATTTCCGGGAAGCGCTGCGCGAAGTCGAGCCATCCGTGATGCGCGAGGTATTCGTGGAAATACCCAATGTCGGTTGGGAAGATGTCGGTGGGCTCGAGGATGTGAAGCAGACACTGCGTGAAACGGTGGAGTGGCCACTTAAGTACCGCGACCTGTTCGAGCGTGCGAAGACACGGCCCGCAAAGGGCATCCTCCTGCACGGTGCGCCCGGCACCGGCAAGACACTGGTGGCGAAAGCGCTTGCCAGGGAGAGCGACCTCAACTTCATCTCCATTAAAGGCCCGGAGATACTGTCAAAGTGGGTAGGCGAGAGCGAGCGCGGCGTGCGCGAGGTCTTTCACAAAGCCAAGCAAGCGGCGCCCTGCATCCTCTTCTTCGATGAAATCGATTCCCTGGCGCCGAGACGGGGTGGCGACCGGGGCGCGGTCGCAGATCGCGTGATCAGCCAGTTCCTGAGCGAAATGGACGGCATCGAAGAACTCAAGGATGTCGTAATCCTGGCCGCTACCAACCGCATGGATATGCTCGATTCCGCTCTCCTGCGAGAAGGCCGTTTTGATGTCATCCTCGAAATGCCGTTTCCGGATGAAGATGCGAAACTGGAGATACTCAAGGTGCACATGCGCGGCAAACCAGTTGCCGCAGATGTGGATTTAAACCGGGTGGCAAAGGCCTGCGGACGCGCTTCCGGCGCGCGGCTTGCCGCTATCTGCCGCTGCGCCGCGCTGAATGCCATTCGCCGGTTCATTCGCCTCATGGAGAAGAAAAAAGTGTCGCCGTCGAAACTGTCTATCACCAAGGCGGATGTCGATGCCGCGCTGCATGAGGTCATCGGCAATTCGGGCGAGCCACAGAAAAAAAAGGGAGAAACTACTTGATGAAATACGCCTATGGATTCATTGCATCCGGGGAACCGGCCGATTTCGGGCCTATCGGTATCGGCGGCGACGGGGC
>CAYWBA010000387.1:0-1635 GCA_964455955.1 uncultured Planctomycetota bacterium
TTTCTATCTTTGCTGTAGCTTGCCTCAGTAGCGGGTCCGGATATATCACAAGATTCGTTGTGGAAGACTTCTCAGTCATTGGCGGTTTCTCTGATAAATCTGCCCCCTCTCACCCGTGCTTCGAATACGCCGCCGGGAACCCTGTCCTTGAACTCAGGCGACCTCGGGACCAGCGTCGCCCTGCAGGTCGTCAGGGAGAGCCGGCCCGGCTTTCCATAAACAACCCACGGCGAACCTACATCTATCAGCCGCTTGCCGAGCGGGTAGCAGGAGTTTGTCCTCGCGGGGATTTCTTCCCGGTAGCGGTAAATTGTAAACGGCACGGAGTAGCACTCGTAGTACTTGAGTATTGCGTCGCCGTCGGGAAGGGAGCCAAACTGTGCGCTGGCGACGCTTACTTCTTTTCCGCCGATGCGGCCTCTCAGAAGCTTGTGCTCGCCAATTCCTCTTGAGCGCAGCAGTATCCATTCTGTTTGCAGTTGGCCCTCCGCGACAATTCTCACATCACCTCTCCCGACGTGTCTCGGTCTCGGCGTGTCCGGGGGAACTTTCGGCGGAGGTGGGAGCTGCCTGCCCTCCCCACCGGTTTCACCTGACCAGTCAATGACTTTCGGCCTCAGCGTAACAAAGTTAAAGCGGGCCCCGCTTGGCGCAGGTACAGGTCTCGCATGCCAGGCGAGTCCGCTGCCCAAAGGCTGGGCCTCGACCTGCGCTTCAACCATGGAGAAGTAAGCCTGCCTTGTCTCGTCCGTGGCCTGCGGCCTCCTTGTCTCGAATACGAACAAAAGCACCATAATGGCAATTACCGTTGCAAATATGAGTCTGAGCATGACCTTCCCCTGTGTTAGCGTCCTAAGATCAGCAGCAATCCTACCCCCGCCGGTTTTTCCTGTCAAGCCGAAACTCGACCCGCAACCAGCACCGGAATCGCATTCCTGACGTGCTCAGACAGGTGAGGCGACGCTTCAACTTGAACCTTCCGAATGAGAGCCGCCGTTCTTATTCCTTAGCGGATTCCGCAGCGCGGCTGGCAGTATCATCGCGGCAAATATCAACAGTTGTCCAGCCGAGCAGGAAGTCCAAGAGCTCCTGGAGATTGATGGAAAAGTCAACGCCTATAATGCCAGCATGTACTGTTGCACCAACCTGCCAGAACTTCCGGTCATAACCTTTGTCGTAAGGAACACCTTCGTCGCCGCAGAAAATCCAGAGGCTTTGTCCACGTTCTGTTCCAACAGCCTTGATTGACCCGCCACCTGGAATTATTTGAGCGCTGCGGCCGTAAAAACCTGGAAACCCCATTTCAAAAACTTCTTCCGACCATGCGCCCGCCTGGCGGCCCATAAGCCCGAACCTCGCCCCTCCGAAGAAGATGCCGCCTGCCTGCACGGCCTGCGTAACGCGCGCGTTCGCCAGCACACCTATCCCCATGGACAGAGACAAACAAAAGACATCGGCAAAGTCCAGGGCTCTGTCTTTGAAATAGACACCGATACCTCCGGTCTGCACCTTAGTGCCTGTCTGAACCTGCACCGCTGAACGTTCAAAGCCGGGCAGGCTGGCACAGCCAACGCAAACAACAAGTATGGCCGCAGGAAGCACAATTCTAAGCATCATTCAACCTGATTCAACCTT
>CAYWBA010000387.1:1645-3262 GCA_964455955.1 uncultured Planctomycetota bacterium
GACGATATGTGGTAGTTTCGTCGCCCTGGATGGGCATAACCTCACCAGCCTCTACGAGCTCAATCATGGCCTGTGCGGCCGCTTCGTCGAACTGGGTACCGCTACACTTCCTTAGTTCCGCCAGAACGTAATCTTCGCTCTTTGCTGCGCGGTACGGGCGGCGGGAGGTCATCGCATCGTAGGAGTCGGCAACGGCCAGGATGCGGGCAAGCAACGGGATATCCTCTCCCGTCAAACGGTCTGGATAACCGTTCCCGTCAATATGCTCGTGGTGATGCCTAATCACGCGTGCAATGGTGTCCACAGCCTGGCCCTTTATGTTTCCGACAATCGAGGCGCCAAGCTCAGGGTGGCGCCTGATAATTTCCCACTCCTCCTTGTTCAGCTTTCCAGGCTTGTTGAGGACAGATTCAGGTACGCCAATCTTCCCTATATCGTGCAGAAGGCCTGCCAGACGGAGGGTGTCCAGCGTATCCTCGTCAAGGCCCAGTCTTCCGCCGAGGGCCACCGCGTAGGACGTAACGCGCTCTGAATGACCGCGGGTGTAACTGTCCTTGGCCTCTACGGTCGCAATAAGTGTCCGGACGGTCGAATAGTACGATTCAACAATGTCTTCAAGAAGCTTGGCACGCTGTATGGCTATACCCGCCTGCTTGCCAATGGCGGAAAGGAGCTCAAGGTCGTTCTCGGTAAACTGCCCGACGTGGCCGATAGTATCAACATATATCACGCCGAGTACGCGCTTCGCGGTCTGAACCGGTGCGCACATGACAGAGCGTATACCGCCCATCACGACCGAGTCGCCAGCCTTGAACCGCTCGTCCTTCTGCGCATCATAGGTAAGGACAGAGATTTCTTTCTCCACCACCTCGTTGACAATAGTCTGGCTAATCATGATGCGTGGGTCCACCGGCGCCGTAGCGGCTCTCCGCAACACTACAGGACGAAGCGTTCCTAACTTCTCGTCTCGTATCATAAGCAGGCTGCGGTCAGCCTTAAAGACTCCGAAGATAGCATCCATAATAGATTCAAAAAGCTGCTCCAGGTTCTCTTCCTGGTGAATCACATTGGCAATTCTGTAAATAGTCTCAAGGCTCTTGTGGGCGGTTTTGTACTGGTCAAGGAGCTTGCCTTCGCCAGATATGAAGAGGCCCGGGCGCTCGGTATCGTAGCGCTTCCTCCTCTGCACCTGCGAGAAGTCAAAAGGTGAGTGGTCAAGCTCAACAACAAGCTTCTCCGTATCCGGCACCTGGTCCCCTGCATACGGCTCCTCACGCAATCCCACAAGTACCCTGACTGCGCCTATTTGAACCAGGTCCCCATCTTCCAAATGAGCCGTATCAACGCGATTGCCGTTCAGCAAGGTGCCGTTGGAAGAGTTTAGGTCGGTAACTGTTGCTTCACCTTGTGCAAAGCGAATCTTGGCGTGGATGCGGGAAACGCCGGGGCCAGAAAACTGCAAATCCGCCGCTGCGTCGCGGCCGATTACCATCTGCCCGCCCTCAGATATGTAGAACGATTCACCCGTCCTGTTGCCAGCAACTATAGACAGCACTAATTTCAGGATGCGCTCTCCAAGGAACGAGCAGTCGAGACTAAAACAAAATATACAGCACG
>CAYWBA010000388.1:0-3226 GCA_964455955.1 uncultured Planctomycetota bacterium
GTCCCATTAACAGAGCCGACGTTCCTCAGTGTAACAGGCATAACGACTGATTCACCTGGGTTCGCAAGTCCGTCGTTGCTGCCTGTGCTGTCGTCAGTGTTGTGGCTTTCGTAGTACAGGTAGGCGGAAGCTGGCGCAACGATATTGACTGTTGCCTCATAGGGCATACAATTGTGAGCAGTTACGGTGATGTCCATGGTACCGAGTGTTAGAACTGAAATGCCGGTGAACAGGGCCTGGCCTGAAGCGTCTGTCATTTGGGATTCATATACTTCATCTTGCTTCTGGATACAGACTGTGGCACCTGGGAGAGGATTGCCTCCCTTTTCTACAGTAACTGTGAAGTTAGAAGCGCCAAGCGGGAGTGTAGGGTCATGTGTAACTGAGAGTGTTGCGGGAATATCTGACCAGATTCTCAGTTCGGGGTCGCCTAGGAGGTCATAAAAGGCCTGAGTTCCGCCACAGGTGGCGTGGACGTAATTAATCATGCCGCCCGTAGTGTGACAACCATTTTGGAAATAAGCTACATAGACAGCTTTGGCGCCAGCGTTATTGCTCAATTTCTCAGTGCCAATAGAGGCCCCAACAAAAGCAATCGCGCCCTTGTCTTCCGCCTTCAGAAGTTTCTCACCAAGGCAATCGCCGTCAGGATTGTCAAACCATCCGGTATAGCAGGCGAAAGAGAAAACTATGGGCAGCTTTGAACCGTTGGTAAGGCTCGAAACCTGGCTCCAGCCCGGGGTAGCCCAGAGGTCCTGGTTCCCGTGGCCCCTGAATGTTACAAAGGTACGGCCAGCACTGATAGAATTAGTAATGTCAGCAGAGGTTACGCCGGTGCTTTGATACAGCCTGTCTATTAAGGTGTAGCCGTTGGCTGACAAAATATCTCTAATTTCGTCGCAGGTTGGTTCTGCAAAGCTGTAGGATATCAGAGTTGCGGACTTGAACCAGTCTGTCTCTGTCATGTAGGGATTTTTCTCATAGCCGATGGTTTTACCTACCACTATGTCAGCTTCATTGGATGTGCTTACAGGAAGCCTTCCTATACATAAGTCAGGAACCGGGTCAGCCCCATCAACAGTGCTGTAAAGGTAATCCTGGGCAGGATTGTTATATGACGGAACGAATGGGGCGTCGCCCACCAGCAGCACATATTCCGGCGCAGGGCTCCAGTTGTGATATGCATTATAGATGTAATTATAAATGTCCTGGTAAGAAGGGCTTACGCCAATCTCCGAGATTTTCACCACATTGGTCACCAGCCCTTTCTTTTGTTTCCACTGTACAAGCGGCTGGATGTTTGAAAAGAAGTCATCATGAGCAATAACAAGATAATTGCATCCTTGTTGCTTGGCGGAGCGTTGCTTGCTCGCCTCTTTACCGTTGGAGACAAAGTCGTAATTGACAATAGTGCTCTTGTAGATAGGCCTGAATCCTTCGGACTCATTTTTCCTTTGTAACCCACATAGTGCATTTTTACTACTTTTGCCGAAGTACTCCAATTCCACGGTGATTCTGCTAAATACTTTCAGTGCGCCTTTTGCGGGGTTGAACTGGACGGGGTGGAAAGTCAACTGTGCCACCCTGTAGTCCCGCAGTGTTGCAGGGGGGTTGACAGCTACAAGCTTTTCGGGGCAGAAAGAATCTTGGCCATAAAAAGCTTCTTCAATTGTAAAATCAGGCTTTCCCCCGATATCCGGAACAGTGGGCTGGACAGGAAAGACATTATATCCTGTGAGTTTTACGTATTCTGCATCTAATATCTTTACGTTTATATCTTTACCCTCGGGGACTGCCACGAGCGTTGTCACGATTGGGAGCGAGGGTTTTCCTACCTCGGTCATGTTGCTCCCATTGGGGATGCTTAACTTATGATATAGTTTTCCCTCGGTTGTCTCTTTTTTCACTTCTACGCCTGGAACGGTAAGACTGATAACTGTTCTTAGACTGGTTGATTCGAGGACCCTTAGTTGAGCATCATTCACTTGACCTTCTCTGCAAGGCTGCCATCTCTTCCTCGGATCAGTATTCAGTCTTTCCTCTTCTTGGGCATTGAGGGGGACTATAAAAGACATGAAGAGCGAGAACACTGTGAGAATTCTGATGAGAGAGAATAATTTCTTGCGCATAGTCTTACCTCCGCTATATCACTTTGGCATCCATCGCTCTTGCTCTGTTCAGGATGAGGTATTCTCCTAATCGCTTTTTATCCTGAGATATCAGTATCCTTGGCTTTTTACCTTTTTTCTCAGTTTCCGAGATAAGGCTGATGACTTTGGCCAGATTCCAGCTTGAGATATGGTTTATCTTCGAAGTATCTATGAGTATTATGACCTCTTTTTCTGTTTCAATCAGCTTGTGACAGTTCTCTTCGAAATCTTTGTCAAATTCGCCAAGCATGTTAACTTCACCTTCTTTCGTGTGCTGCGCCAAGTTAGCGCAAATCATATGCCAAAACACGGAAGCTGCGCACGCCTTTACCTAACTGATTCAGTAATAAGGAATTACGAACCGGGACGGAATTTCTCGGAAAACGTTCAGCGAAGCGGAAGTATCATTTTGATAACATGAAGAGGTCCATTTTGAGACTATTGGAGCTTTTGCTCAGAAATTATGTCATACTCCTTTATCTTCCGAAAAATGGTTGCTTTCCCAATTCCCAGGAGAGTGGCTGCTTCGGTTTTGTTCCAATTGGTTATCTCTAATGCCTTGACGATTTGTTTTCTTTCTGTTTCCTTTAGAGTCTCTAACTCTGCTGAATCCTCTTTCTCTGCTTTTTTTGTTATCTTAATCCTCAAATCTTGAACCAGAATGTTCTGGCTTTTTGCGAAAAGTGCTGTCTTTTTAATCTCATTTTCCAGCTCTCTCACATTCCCCGGCCAGTCATAATCAGTTAGAAATCTCATAGCCTCTTTGTCCACAATCCTTTTCTCTTGTCCTGTGGATATGGAGTCAAGGAAATGGTCAGCTAAGATAGGTATATCTTCTTTTCTTTTTCTTAGAGGCGGAAGTTTTATCTTAATTACATTCAAACGATAGTACAGGTCTTCTCGAAACTTGTTTTCCTGTATAAGCTCTTCTAAATCTCTGTTGGATGCACAGATTATTCTTACATCAACTTTCTTTATTTCTCTTGCGCCGACTGGTCTAATTTCTTTTTCCTCGATGGCTCTCAGCAGCTTCTGTTGCATATTCATTCCCATATTGCCTATCTCGTCAAGGAACA
>CAYWBA010000389.1:0-3200 GCA_964455955.1 uncultured Planctomycetota bacterium
TTCCGCCGGGGCCGGTCACTGTAAGGCTTACAGTATAGTCGCCGGCAGCGCTGTAAACGTGAGTCGGGTTCTGCTCTGTCGAGTCTATTACTGAATCGTTGTCAAAGTCCCAGGAGTAAGAGAGTATAACGCCGGTGGACTCGTTGGTAAAAGTTACTGTAAGCGGAGCATCGCCGGAGGTTGGGCTTGCAGTGAAGCTAGCGCAAGGCAGCACAGGCTTGTCTTTCAGGTCTGTACAACCGCAAACGCATCCGAGGATTATGATAGAGAGCAGAAACACCAGGGCAGTTTTGAACTTCAACATGCTACTACCCTCCCTGTATTTGGAGACGCTCAGCAGACTTTGTAGACTTTCAGTTTCTGCTTTCTGCCTTTGAGCGAGGTCTGTCCGAGGCAGGTCGTGGTGAACTCGGTTTTGAGGTTCTTGAAAGTGTCTTCACCAATAAGCACGCTGTTCGGCTCTGCCAGCGACTGCAGGCGGGCGGCGACATTTACCGGGTCGCCCAGCACGGTATATTCGATTCTCTCAAGCGGGCCGATGTTACCGCAGACCATTACGCCTGTATTGACGCCGATGCGGACGTTGAAGTCTTTGTACCTGAGGTCTTTCTCCTTGAGCGTTAGGAGGGCCTCGACCATCCCGACGGCGGCTTTTGTCGCGTTCTCGGCTCCGCTGTCGGACGAGAAGACGCCGAATATCGCGAGTATTGCGTCACCTACATATTTGTTTATCATGCCCTTGTTGGCGAATATGACCCTGGCCATGTAGTCGAAGTACTCTGAGAGGAGCTCGGCCACTTCCTGGGGCCGGAGCCGCTCGCAGAGCGGGGTGAAGTTTTCGAGGTCGGCGAAGAGCGCGGTCGCGGTGGTCTCTTTCATCTCGATTGCGACGTGCCCGCCTTTTTCTATCTGTTTGATTATCTGGTTGACGACCTCGCGGGAATTGTACCTTTCGAGGCTTGCGCGTATGATTTCATGTTTGCGCAGGTGCTCGTTCATCTCTTCCTTGATAAGTGCGACTGCAATCTGGTTTGCGACCGCGGTCAGGAGGTCGAGGTCGGACTCGGCGAAGACGTTGGGCTCGTGCGTATTGTCAATGTAGATTATGCCACGCACCTGCTCTTCTTCCCAGAGGGGCACGCAGAGCGCGCTCCGGATGTTCTGGATAGCTATTGACCTCCCGTCGGAGAACCGGGGGTCTACGGTTGCATCGGAGGTAAGGATTGAGACTTTCTCATCAATAACTTTTGAAGAGATTGTGGAAGAGACCTCGATTTGGGCGTTCGTGCCTGTCCTTGAGCGGGAGACCTTCGGGGTGAGGCGGCCCGAGCCGGGGTCAAGAATCGCAAGCAGCCCGCGGTCAGCCTTGAGCACCTTGAATATCAGGTCCATGGAAGTATGCAGCAGCTCATCCACGTTGCGCACGGAGTTCAGCATCTTGCCTATGCGATACAGGATGTAGAGGTTCTGGCTCAGCCGGGCGGTCTGGAACTTCCTCGCAGCGGCGAGGCTGCCGGTGGTGCCCATTGACTGGCCGACTTCCCTGGCGCTTTTTACTATTTGTGTTGCGAATAACTGGGATTCCTGCGGGTCAGCGCCTTCCGGCTCAGACCTGTAAACGAAGCGGGTATTGGATATCTTGATGACATCGCCATCTTTGAGCGCCTGTTCCTTTGCGACTCTCCGGTCGTTTACGTAGGTTCCGTTGGAGGAGCCGAGGTCAACTACCTTATGGCCGAAAGCGGTTTTGACTATCTTGGAGTGCACGCGGGATGCGAAGTCGTCTTTCATGACGAAGTCGTTGGAAGGCGCCCGCCCGAGCGTAACGACACCCTTGCGGATAGGCACCGACTCTACCGTTTCCCCGCTTTTTCTGACTTCGAGATACGCCAACCAACTCCTCCACCCCGGGCCGAACTCTCAGGTCTCCCGGACAACAGCCACGACCTGCGCGGCTATCGCCTCGCCGCGGCCTATCGGGCCCAGGCCTTCAAAAGTCTTTGCCTTTACACTTATATACTTCGGCTCTAAAGATAGCATAGAAGCCAGGTTTTCGCAAATTGTTTCTCTGTACGGGCCGATTCTCGGTTCTTCCGCCATTACGACAGAATCAATCGAAACCACCCGGCAGCCCGCGCCGCTTAGGCGCTTGAGCGCGTCTGCGACAAAGATACTGCTGTGCGCATCCTTGTATTCCGGGTCTGTGTCGGGGAAGAGAGTGCCGATATCGCCCAGCCCCGCAGCGCCGAGAAGCGCATCGACGAGGGCGTGCAGAAGCACATCACCGTCGGAGTGGCCCAGCGGCCCGCTGGTGTGAGGTATCTCAACCCCGCCGACAGGGCAGGGCCTGCCGGGCGCCATACGGTGAATGTCAAATCCGATTCCGACTCGCATGCTCAATCAATCGCCTCCTTGCCGCTGAGATTGTATAATCTTATACGCCTTTTCAAAGTCTTCGGGCGTGTTTATGTTGAAGAAAGATGTCATCCCGGGGTCTGCTTTCCTGATTTCATCTTCCCAGACATAGTCCACTTTCACGCTCCTGAAGAAGTCGAAAATCCACAGGCTGCCCTGTTCGAGAAGCGCTTCAATATGAGGCAGGCACGACTGTGCATAAACTGCGTGGAGGGGCTCCAGGTATTCGGGCTTGTCATCCATCGGCTGTCTTCTGCCGGCAACCGGGACCACAATATCGTAGCCCTCGGAGCGCGAAACCAGCATCCTGACAAGCCCGGGATTTACAAAAGGCATGTCGCACGCCACCGCGAAGACCGGGTTAGGTGCGGCCTCTTTCAAGCCTGCGTGAAGGCCGCCGAGGGAGCCGCAGCCGGGATAAATGTCAGCGACCTCGCAAGCGTCAATGTCCGGGAAGCTCTCGCCGCCGGCACTCGATATGATGACCCGGTCGAACAGCGGGCGGAGATGCTCTATAACGATTTCGATAAGAGGTTGCCCGTTCAGCTCCAGCAGAGCTTTATCTCTGCCGATTCTGCGGCTCATGCCCCCTGCAAGTACAAGCAAATCCATGCACAATCTCCGGCTAACGCGGTCTCTCAACGCCCAATCATAGTAGCTCTGCGTGTCGCAGTCAAGCAGCAGTTCGCAATTCCAGGGGCCGAAACCCCGCTGTTCGCGTCTGTAAACTGTCTGTAAATAGAGTTCCTTATATACCAACGACTTACGGCATCTATTTACAGATT
>CAYWBA010000390.1:0-3189 GCA_964455955.1 uncultured Planctomycetota bacterium
ACCTTTGTAACAAACCGTAAGATTGCTTCAGCAGCCCTGCCTGCGATAATAGGGTTTCTTCCGATGCCGGGCGGTGCACTTTTTTCAGCGCCGATGGTGAAGGCTGCAACTGGCGACATGCTGCTTGACAACCACAAGAGGGTTGAAATAAACCACTGGTTCAGGCACGTATGGGAGTATTCATGGCCGCTCTACCCCGGGGTGATTTACAGTGCAGACCTGCTTGGGCTCCAGATAAAGCAGTTTATCGTGTTGCAGTTCCCTTTGACCTTGGCGGCAATAGCGGCGGGTTTCCTGTTTGTTATGCGGGGCGTGCGGGTCGCGCCTTCCGAGTGCACGGCGGCGCCTTCGGCGAGGCGCCGTGCTATCGCGCTCTTCATTTTTAACCTTGCACCCTTTTTGACAATAATCGCGCTCTACCTCGTCTTTTCATTTCCTTTGCTGTGGTCTCTGGTTATTGCCTTTGTGCTGTCGGTAGCTCTCAACATTGCACGCAGGAAAGTCGGCGTGGTGCAGCTTGCGAAGTCCATACTGGCCTCGACGCGCTACCTGAACTTTATCATTATGGCGTACGGCGTGAAGCTGTTCAGCGGCATGCTCGACTCAAGCGGCGCCATAGGCGGGATGACGGAGTTCTTCAGCGACTCTCATTTCCCGGTACTTGCAGTGTGCATAGCGCTTCCATTTATTATCGGCTTTGTGGCCGGGATAAGTATAGTTTTCTGCAGCGCCACCTTCCCGTTGATAATTGCCTTGCCGGCTGTGGACGCGAGCCCGGTGGCGTATATTGTTCTGGCTTTCGCCGCAGGCTTTATGGGGACGATGCTTTCGCCACTTCACGCGTGCCTGGCGCTTTCGAGCGAGTATTTCAAAAGCAGCATTGCCCGGGTGATAGCAAGGCTTGTTCCCCCTGCTGTCGGCGTACTCGGTGTGGGCTTTGCATTATGGGCGCTGTATCAGCACTGGCAGCCGTTCTGAGCCGAATCCATCGCTGCCCTGCAAAGGCGTTGTTATTTATCGCCTGGCTTTCCCCCGGGATTCGGGGCGGGCGGCGAGGCAGGCTCTGCAGGTTTTTCCTCCGGAGCCGGCTTCTCTTCCTTTTTTTCAGGGTCTTCAAGTGGCGGAACCGGCTCGCCTGCCTTAAGCTTCTTCACGCGGTCGGCCACCTTGGGGTCAGGCGTCTTCTTGAGATATTCTTCGTAACAGACAATCGCTTTTTCAATATCGTTGAGGAATACCTCATAGATTTCCGCTATGCGCCTCAGTGCATCCAGGGCGAAGATTGAGTCGGACCGCGCGATTGTCTTGCATTCCGCTATCGCTTTTCTGTAGTCCTGAGTTTTCTCGTAGGCTGTTTCAATCTTAAGACGAATATCAATCATGCCGGAGTCGAGCCGCAGAGCTTTCTTGAAGTACGTGATAGTGTCCTTCCAGTTCTGCTGCTCCTCGTATATCAGCCCGAGCTTTATATACGCCATGAGCGGCTTGGAGTTGAGCCTGGTTGCCTTCTTGAGCTCTTCTTGGGCCTTCTCAAGCTCGCCCAGCTCGTAGAGGGCCAAGCCTACGCCCAGCCTGGCCTCGTAAAGCTTGCCGTCCGCGGCGGCAGCCTTGCGGTACCATTCAAGGGCCTTTTCCCACTTGTTCTCGTGCTCGTAGCAGCGCGCAAGCCCGAGCTTCGGCTCGACCGCCTTGCTATTTATCTTTGTCGCTGCCCAGAAACTCTTTCCGGCTTCTTTGTAGAGGTCAACCTTGCAAAGGGTCTGCCCCAAAGCGAGGTGAGCCTCGTAATAGTCCTTCTTGATTTGCGTTGCCAGCCGGAACTTCTCTACAGCATCTTCGTATTGCTTCTTCTTCAGAAGCTTCAATCCTTCTTGATAGTATTCCTTGGCCTCTTCCTGCTTCTTGAATGTTTTCCCCGCTCTGTGCTGCCGCTTTCTCGGACCGCCTTGAGCTTCCCCAACAATTAGGAAAACGAGCGACAGAGCCGCCAAACCAATCAACAACCTTTTCATCAGCTTAAACTCCTTTAGACCAGATAACCTGCCTTAAGCTACTTATAATTTTAACGCGGCAGGGATGGATTTGGTTCTAAAAAACCAATACTTTTGCAATAAAACGGCTGGTAGCTCTTTTGACTTCAATATTCGCTTGACCCATCGACAAGCCAGCCGATAGAATGGCGGCAAGGCTCCCAACAGGCACAAACTGGTATGGAGGTGAACTGTGGCGCAAGAGCAGGAAAAAGAGGACAAAACGGGTGAAGAACCGGAAGCCCTTGGTTCGCAACAGGTAGTTGCTGAAGGATGGATGGCCAAGTTCTTCTCATTCAGGGCATTTATCACACTGCCTTTTATCATCGTCACTTACCTGATTGGCGTGTTTTTCATTACCATCGGTGGTTTAGTGTGGATGTTCAATAGCCCTGCGAGCGCCGGAACTAACGTGGTAATCGGCGTTATCATCCTGATTCTGGGCAACCTCGCCTGGAGAATGATGTGCGAAGCCTCGATTGTCTTCTTCAAGATGTACGATGTGCTTAAGAGTCTATCTCAAGACCTCACGCGGCCGCGCTGGGCCGAGGAGCAAGCAGCGCAAGGAACGAGGACGAAGTCGTGGCCAGAGACACCCTGAGGACGAGAGACGCCGCGATGCGACGGCTCATCGGCCCAGCCCTTGCGGGTTGCGGCGGCAGGGGCCTGTCTACCACGTTGCGCCTCCTGCAGGTATCCACTGATACGATTTCGTCGTTGCTCCTTGTATCCAGACCCCTGGCGCTCGCAACGCGACCATGTGAGGTCTTGAGATAGACTCTAAGTCTATTGATACCAATATGAAAGGTCAATAATAGGGGTAAAGGAAGATCTGCATATCAGGAATTGTTGTAAATGATGACGGTGAATCCTCCGATAATATGTTAGAGGCAGTTGAAAAGCCCTTGACATCAGTCAGGGCAGGGTCTATAATTCTTTGATGTGCCCTGCGCGCAAAACGCGGGGACGCATGGTGGGAGGCAGTAATGTCAAAGTTATCGTTTATCATTCCTGTATTTGTCATTCTTTTGTTCACACCTGCCGTTCTTGAAGCTCAGGAAAGCTTTCCAGGCGAGGGCGTTCTTACCGGCAACAACGTCAGGGTGAGAACAGGCCCCGGCACTAACCATAAGGAACTGACTAAGCTCGCAAAGGGCCT
>CAYWBA010000391.1:0-3184 GCA_964455955.1 uncultured Planctomycetota bacterium
TTTACACTGCAACTTTGAATTTATCACTTTGAACTTTACATTCGCCGGTGCTACCCGCGCCCGGCGTTTTTTACTTGGCCCTTTCGAAGAAGATGGGTTGTTTGGCGTAGCGGTTGATTTTCTGGAGAAGCTCCCTGTGCGATGCATAGTCCGAGACGGGGACGAAACGGGTCACCTGGCGGAAATCATCCTCGAACGTGACAGTAGTGCTGCGAGCACCGCTTTCAAGGGTGTACGAAGCGCGGTAGGTTATATATTTTGAGGAAAGCTCTATTTTCGGCGGGAGGTACTTTACATCGAAGCCTTCAGGTATCGAGAGGGCGGCTTTGTGTTTGATTTCTTCCGAGGTCTTGTAATCTATGTCATATTTTCTTTCCCGGAGTGCGGCTTCGGGGAATGAGTACTCGATCCCGGGTATCTTGACAACAAGCAAGTCACCTGCGCTGGCGGCGTAGCGGGGGAGCGCAAACGACATATGCCATTCGAGCTGTTTATTGTAGTCTTCGGTATTTTTGATTTCGTAGCCGAGCAGCCTGGCGCCGGGAGAGTACTCGTTTATACGAGAGCGGAAGAATTTCGCCAGTTGCTGCTCGTTTGCGCGCATGAAGTCGCCGCGGGCGCCTGCTTCGTATGAGCCTGTGCGCACTGAGAGGTACTTGACGGAGGCATCGCCATCCGGGGTGAGTTTTATTGTCATTTCGCAGCTGCGCATGTTCTCGGAAGGGTCAGGGACACTGATGTAGGTGAGCTTGGCAAGTATCGGGTTTATTGCGTAAATCCCGTGGTCGTCGCTGCGGAACGCGGGGTAGCGGTATCCGGTCGCAGTCGGGTCGAGGAAGAAAACCTTGTCATCAAGGTGTATTTCCGTGATTGCGTGATTGCCGCCGATTGTAGGCAGTTCCGTAACGACTGAGCTTATGTCGTTGGTGCTTACCCAGACGGGATAGGCTTCAATGCCTGCAATCCGCAGCAGCGTGCAGAAGAGAATTGCGCAGTCAATGCAGTCCCCGTACTTGTTCTCAAACGTTTCGGAGGCGGGATGTCCACACATGCCGCTGGCTATGGAGCCTTTTATCGATACGTACTGGATGTTGCGCTGGACCCAGTGGTAGAGGGCGGCTATCTTTTCTTCAGGTTCGGTCAGGTCCTTTGTTAGGGCGGCTACCAGTTGCTTAAGCGCAGGATGCATCTCCATCCGCGGCACCAGCCTTTCCGAAGACCAGTTCTTTATATAAGACCAGTCCGCAAAAGGCGAGCAGACGATGCGAGGCACTACATCGGAGACGGGAGGCATATACGTTTCCTCAACCACGCCGGGCTGGTTCCTCATCTCCCATATATATGCCGTGGTGCCCTGGCCGTGCATGAGCCGTGGCTTCTGTGCGGTCTGCGGCATATTTCTTGTGACAAAGTACAGCTTTTGCTCGCGCGGCATAACCACCTGGAGCCTGGAGTGGATAAACGGCTCGGTTCCCGCGAAGCTCCACTGCGCGAAAAACATTTCCGGGTCGTAGGGGTTGAAGACCTCGTATTCGTGCGTGTAGTCCACGATTGAGCCGACTTTGACTTGGGGTATCTGGTAGGTCATGCGCTTCCCGCGCCCGAAGTGGACTGCGCCGCGTGAGGGTTCGGAAGTTTTTACCGAGGCCGGGTCGTAGTTGTGGACTGTGCCGTCCGGGTCAATTGAGCGGGCCTGTATTATTCGCGCCTTTTCGCGCTCTTCCTCAAAACCAAGGCTTCTCGCAGCCATGCTGAGTGCATCAGGATGCAGTATCTTGGAGGCTGTCCTGTACCTGAAAACCCAGGTTCCATCCGCTCGTTTTTCCTCATAGCCGTGGTCAACAAGAAGGATTTGCTTCGCATCGGGGAACTGTTTAACAGCTTCCTGCGCCGTTCGGAGCAGTTCTTCGACATCCTGTGGCTTTTGGGCGCCCGGTTTATCCGCGGCCGGTTGTTTGTGCACGAGCGCTATGCACTTTATCAAATTGCGCGGAAAGCTCTTGCCATCGTCAAGCTTCAGGGAGCCGTTTTCGTAAGTTACCGAAGCGGTTCTGATTTCCTTGCCGTCGTGAAATGTCACAATGACATCTGCCCGCGCCGCAACCGGCAGGACAAGCAAGATAGCTGCGGCGAGTGCTGTTCTAAGAGAGCGTCTCACAGTTTACCTCCGGGGTTCTATGAAGAAGGCAATAGCCAATAGGCATCAGGCAATAGCCGGAATCCAACTCCGACTGTTGGCTCTTGGCTACTTGGCTATTGGCCGCTTGGCTCTTTGTCATTTGGTTTTCTCAATTACAATCCACTGTTTGGCAAGTTCCGCGCTGGTCTTTATGGCTGCGATAAAGGCCGGGTAGGCCTCCGGCGGCTCGTAAACGCTGTTTCGCACAAAGGTGTCCCCGAAATATATCCTGCCGTCTTCTTCTTTGAAACAGGCCTCATACCACATGAACGCAGCTTTTTCCTTGTAGGAAACAGTCTCCGGAGGTTTGCTTGTTACTTTGAACCCTTCGGGCAGGGTGACCGTGGCCTTGTTCTGGAGCATGTAACGTGTTTTCCAGAACATGGGCAGGTCCCGCTCGTACTTCTGGATGGCTGATGCGCTGTAGTCAACCTCGGGCAGCTTGAAGACAAGGGTTTCTTCCCCCGCCTTCAGGGCGTAACCGGCAACCTCGTACTCGTATGTTATCACGACCGGCTTGTCCAGGTCCTTGAGGTTTTCAGCCGAGTAGCGCAGCAGCAACGCGGCCGCATGTATTGATGCGACTATGCGCGCAAACCGCTGCTCTAATTCTTCCGGTTTGAGCTTGGAAAGCTTCCGCCAGCCGATGGCGCTTTGGCCGTGCGGGTGCTCTACACGCATGACCCTTATGCTCCCATCCGCTGACAGGGTTATCTGCGAATCGGTCAAAGTCGCTTCTTCAGAAGCACTCCGGGAGGGAAGGGTGATGAGCCCTTTGCTTGGGGCGCGAGCCTCAAGGGCATATGCACCCTGGAGGTAGCCCCTCAGGTAGCCGAAGGGCACAAGCTCGGTCGTAGGTGCGCAGAAAAACGTCTTGTCCTCAACCGTAACTCTCACAACAGGTGCGTTCATTGGCCACAGGCACGGATTCTCAGATGTTAGTGTGCCTTCGTCGCGGCTGTGGGCGAGCAGCAGTGTGCTCTCGATACCGGCTCTTTTAAGCAT
>CAYWBA010000392.1:0-3182 GCA_964455955.1 uncultured Planctomycetota bacterium
CGACCTCTTGGAGCACCTTGCCTCTTTTGACCCTCCTGTACGGGGTGGTAAGGAACCCGTAACCGTCAACCTGCGCGAAAAGGGCCAGAGAAGAAATAAGCCCGATATTTGTACCCTCAGGAGTCTCGATCGGGCAGATCCTGCCGTAGTGCGAGATGTGCACGTCTCGCACTTCAAAGCCGGCGCGCTTCCTGTTCAGGCCACCGGGACCCAGCGCGCTGAGCCTGCGCTCGTGGGTGAGCTGGGCCAGCGGGTTCGTCTGGTCCACCACCTGCGAAAGCTCACTCCGGCCGAAGAAATACTCTATTGCGCTGGAGACGGTCTTCGAATTGATTATAGCCCGGGGCGTAAGCTGCTCCTGGTCCATTATTGACATGCGCTCCTGGACCGTTCTCTTAAGCTTCAGAAGGCCTTTGCGGAATTCGTCGCCGGCCAGTTCGGCAATGGTGCGCACCTGCCGGTTGCCGAGGTGGTCAATGTCGTCCACCTCGCCCTGGCCCGTCCTGAGCTTCATTATGTATTCTATCGACTTGGCGAAATCCAGCGGCGTCAGCGTCTGCTGCTCTTTGGGCAGCCCCGCCTTCAGTTTACGATTTATCCTGAAGCGGCCAACCTTGCCCAGGCGGTACTTGTTTACGTTAAAAAACTTCTCTTTAAACAGCTCCCGCGCCTTTTCCTTGTGCGGTGGACTTCCCGGACGAAGACGCATGTATATCTTGAGCGTGGCCTCTTCGTGCGAGGAGCTTGGGTCCTGACCCAGCGTGTTGAGTATCAGGGGGTCTTTCATCTCACTGACTATCTCGATTGAGCGGAGTTTTTTTCGCTCCCCAATGATTTTCAAGGCGTTCTCATCAATTATGTCCCCACACTTAAGCAGGTTCTTTTCCGGGTCTTCCGGGTCTGGGATGGTAGTCACTATATGCTTGCCGCGAATTCGATTTGCAAAGTTCTTGGAAGATTTCTTGACCTTCTCGGTCTCATAGAATGTTCGCACAATCGAAGTATCGTCGGAGTAGTTGTCACCCAGTGCGCGCAGAAACATTGTAGCTGCAAACTTGCCACTCTGGTCAATGCGGATGGTTAGTTCGTCTTTGCGCGTAGTGTTCATCTCTATCCAGGAGCCGCGCTCAGGGATGATGCGGCACGTGAAGATTTGCTGCTGACCGGCGCGGATTTCCTCCGAGAAATCTATCCCGGGGCTCCGGTGGAGCTGGCTTACGATAACGCGCTCCGCCCCGTTTATGATAAACTCGCCGCCGCCTATCATGAGAGGAACCTCTCCAAGGTAGACATCCTCTTCAACCGACTTGTCCGGCATGTTAAGGCGCACCCTGATCTTGAGCGGCGCGCCATAGGTCAGGCGAAGCTTGCGGCACTCGTTTATGGTGTATCGTGGCCTGCCGAGAGCGTAGTGTATGTAGTCGAGGGAAACCGACTTGTCGTAGCTCTCTATCGGAAAAGTCTCCCGCAGTAGGGCTTCCATACCCTGGTCCTTGCGCCTTTTGGGTGCCACGTCAGGCTGGCTGAACTTATTATACGACTCTTTCTGGAGATGCATGAGATTCGGGATGGAGAGGACTTCGGGATTTTTACTCTGGACCCTTGTCTCCCTGTACCTCGGAGCCGATTCTTCTACTATTGCGTTTTGTTTCACTGATTACGTCCTTATTCTCCGATGTCTATCGAAAACCCGTTTTCCCACCAGACGTTTTCCCACCAGACCTTCCAGCATGGTGCTTCCCGGGGGCACCTCTACTTTAGGGAAACAGCGGCACCCGCTTCTTCAAGCGAGGCCTTCATCTTTTCGGCCTCTTCCTTCGTAACGCTCTCCTTCACAGCTTTCGGGCCGGCTTCGATAGAGTCCACGAAATCCTTCGCTTCTTTCAGACCCAGGTTGACTATCTGGCGGACTGCCTTGATAACCTGAATTTTCCTGTCGCCGATAGCATCAATAACAATATCAAAAGTTAATTTCTCTTCCTTCTCACCGCCTGCTTCCCCTGCCGCCGCAGGAACCATCATGACCGGCCCTGCCGCAACGGCAGCAGTCACACCAAAGCGTTCTTCATACGCGTCCTTGAGCTCCTTGAGCTGCAGAACCGTGAACTTCTCGATCGCATCCAGAATCTTTTCCACCTCGGGAGAGTAGGTCTTTTTCTCCTGTGCACCGGTTTCCTCAACAGCCTGCTCCGCCATCTCAAACCTCCATTAACTTATATGCCAAAGCTTAGTTTTCCACCTTTTCAAGCTTCTCTATGTGATTGACCATAAGGTTGGCAATCTGTCCCAACGTGTTGTTAAGTAACGACGCGATATTTGTAAGAGGCGCCACGAAGACAGCAAGCACCTGCGCCATCAGCGTATCACGAGGCGGCAGTTTTGAAAGCTCAAGCACCTGCTCTTCTGTAACAAGCTTGA
The DNA here is from genome assembly GCA_964455955.1 of uncultured Planctomycetota bacterium. Lineage (GTDB taxonomy): Bacteria > Planctomycetota > SKW154 > SKW154 > DAOVDS01 > CAYWBA01. The sequence continues at coordinate 2,419 of CAYWBA010000392.1, forward strand.
GTTCAAGGATGCCGCCCTTGATTTTTGTTGTCTTGGTCTTCCCATGCCAGTCAACCACAATCTTGCATATGGCAACCACATCTTCGCCGCCCGTGACGACAGCCGTGGGCCTGACAAACAGCCTGTCAGTTGTCGGCAGTCCCACCTTCTCAAGCGCGAGCTTGAGCAGCGAGTTTTTTACAACCTCGAACTCGACGCCGTTGTCGCGCATCCGCTGGCGCAGTGTTCCCATGGCCTGGACGTCCAGGCCCGAGAAGTCTACAAAGACGCAGTAATCCGTGTCCTTGTACCTTTGGGCCAGCTCCGCTACAATTCTTTCTCTAAGCCATCTTCCCATTGGCTCTTCGCCCCTTCCGCCACGGGCAAATCTACTTTATATGCAGTTCCACAGACGGACTCATGGTTGCACAGATATAAGCCTTCTGCAGGAAAGCGCCTTTGGCGGTCTGCGGCCTACTCCCTTTTATGTGCTCAATCAAGGCCTCAATGTTCTCAACAAGCGCCCTTTCTTCAAACGACTTCCTGCCGACAGGGATGTGGAGGTTTCCTCCCTTGTCGTTGCGGTACTCCACCTTGCCGGCCCTGAACTCCGCCACCGCCTCAGCGACACTGTCGGTCACAGTTCCGGCCTTGGGGGAAGGCATCTTCCCGGCCGGGCCCAGGATTTTGCCCAGCTTCCCGACATGGCGCATCATGTCGGGTGAGGCAATCGCAACATCGAAATCCATCCACCCCTTCTGTATCCTTTCAGCGAGGTCCGCACT
>CAYWBA010000393.1:0-280 GCA_964455955.1 uncultured Planctomycetota bacterium
GCAGACTTAGCCCACAGGACTTGCGCCCTGCGATGTGGATATAAAACAAGGAAGGACAGTTCTTCAGAACTGTCCTTCCGATTTTATCTGGCCGGTCCGGGATTAACCGAGTGCGACCTTCTGCTTCGCCTTTTCCGGGTTAAACGCCATCTCATACGTCTCCGCGGAGTAGGGGAGCAAGTATATCCAGCTTACCGCGTCTGCTTCATAAAGAACTGCCTTCGGGTACTTCTTCTTCAACTTCGCAAGGCGCTTCTTGCCTTCTGCGATAATCTCTTTC
>CAYWBA010000393.1:290-3182 GCA_964455955.1 uncultured Planctomycetota bacterium
GACAATGTCCCGGAGAGGCATGCGGTAACGCACGCAGGCTTCTTGCCCGCTTCCACCCTGTCGAAGCAGAACGTACACTTCTTAACAGTCTTGGTTGCCGGGTCATACCTTGGTATGTTGTACGGACAAGCTTCCTTGACCTCCGTGAACTCCGCTTTTGTGAGCTTCACAGTCTGGTCCGCGATAACCATGCCCTTCTCGTTCCTCTCCATCGGGGTATTCTCAACCATGGTGCATGGCGGGTCCACGCAGTGGCGGCATTGCTCCTTGCAGAAGAGCCACGCCAGCTTGCCGCCCGCCTCGTGTTCCTTGAATCTCACACGGGTAAACGTGTTCCACTGGAGGTCGGGCGGGTTCTCGTAAGTGCCCTCGAAACACGTCTCGCTTGCCGGGTTCTTGTTCCACTGCTTGCACGCGACCTGGCAACCACGGCAGCCCGTGCAGCGCGAAACATCAACCAATACTGCCATCTCAGCCATTTATATCCTCCTTGGCTCCCAGAGCCTGGGTTCCCAAAACGGCCTTCTCTTTCGGGGTACTGCCCGTTTTCCCCGTTGCATTTCGAGGTGCTGCAAGCACTTCTGTCAAAAGTGGCTGCGCCACCTCGCCCGCGGGTGCTACCCGCCCCAGAGCCTGGGTTCCCACTACGTGGTCTGGTTCTACTGGAAACGTTTGTTTTCCTGAACTGTCTCGCACAGTCATTTCCTGCCTCCCAGGTGCTACCTGGCCTTCTTAATGTCGCACAGGAACGCCTTGAACTCGGGGATACGGGTGTTGACATCACCGACGTGAGGCGTCAGCAGGTTTGCCGAAGCGCCCCTGGAGCCGCCGCAGTATCCCCAGTGCCAGATAACGCCGACCTGGTGCACAGTCTTGCCGTTGAGCTTGAAGGGCTTGAAGCGCTTGGTGACGGCGGCCTTGACTTTGACTTTGCCGCGAATGGTTATGACTTCGACCATCTCACCATTACTCAGACCCTTCTCGGCCGCGAGCTCTTCGCTTATCTCAACGAAAGGCTCCGGCATAAGCTCGTTGAGCCAGGGGATATTCCTGCTCATCATGCCAGCCTGCCAGTGCTCGCTCACGCGGTAAGTGGTGCACACAATCGGGAACCCTTGTTCCGGCGTGGCGAACGCATCCGGAGCACAGACCCCGTCTTTGCATTTCTCTTCGTAGATATACACGGCCGGGGTGCTCTGCGAGCCGTTGAAGATGTTCTTTACCGGGCCTTCCATCGGCTCGTAGTGTTCCGGGAACGGGCCATCGGCGCGGCCGGCGCCGAAAATACGCGCATGGCCTTCCGGCTTCATGATAAACGGGTACTTCGCCTCCGGCGGCCATCCGCCGTCCGGCACATCGCCTATCCACGCACCTTTTCCACCTTTGGCCGCGGGGTCCCACTTGACGACCCAGTGCTCCTTATCCCAGGGCTGGCCCTTGAGGTCGCAGGAAGCGCGGTTGTAGATGATACGGCGATTGACCGGCCAGCACCAGGCCCAGTTCGGGAAGAGCCCGATTTTATTGGGTGCGTCGGTGTGGTCATGCCGCGCCATCCGGTTACCCTTGGTCTTGGGCTCCAATTCCGGCTCGACGTAAGAGCCGCAGTAGAGCCAGTTGCCGGAACAGGTGGAGCCGTCAGACTTAAGCTTGCCAAAGCTTACGAGCTGCTTTCCGGTCTTGTAGTCGTATCCGTTGACTTCTTTAGCTACTTTGTGGACGTCCGGGTGCCCTTCGCCGTAGTCCCAGTTCATCTTGACAATCGGCTTGGGGAACTTGCCGCCCTTGGCATAAAGCTTTTTAAGCCTCTTGGCGAGCTGGTCGAGTATCCAGAGGTCATCCCTGGCATCGCCGACCGGGTCAACAGCTTTGTAGCGCCACTGCAGCCAGCGGCCGGAGTTGGATATCGAGCCTTCCTTCTCGTAGGAAGCGGCGGCCGGAAGCAGGAAGACCTCTGTCTTTATATCGGCCGTTTTGGCGCCGGGCGACTTCCAGAAGGCTGCCGTCTCGGTTTCCCAGAGGTCAACAGCCATGAGCCAGTCGAGCTTCTCCATTGCCCTGCGCTCACGCAATGCGTTCGGGCCGCCCACGGCCGGGTTCTGACCCCAGACCATGAAGCCCTTGATAACTCCCTGGTACATTGCCTCGAAGAGCGAGATATGGGAGTAGTTTCCCTCAATCTTCGGCAGGTACGAATAGCAGAAATCGTTCTTGGGAGTGGCCGCCTTGCCGTAGAAGGCTTTGAGCAGACTCACAAGATACTTCCTGGCATTCGACCACCAGTCGGCGCTCCTGGGGTCCTTATTATTGTTTTCGTAGAACTTCTTGCAGTAAGCATCAACCGTGTTCACGCCCGCCGGAGGCGTCTTCAGGTAGCCGGGGAGGATATGGAACAGCAGGCACATGTCAGTCGAGCCCTGGACGTTGGACTCGCCGCGAAGCGCGTTGATGCCGCCGCCCGCTATTCCCATGTTACCCAGCAGCAACTGCAGGATTGCGTAGGAGCGAATGTTCTGCGTGCCGTGGGTATGCTGGGTTGTGCCCATCGCGTACATGATGGTGCCTGCCTTGCCCGGCTTGCCGGTTGCAGCGTAGGTCTTGCAAACTTCAAGGTACGTCTTCTTGTCCGTGCCCGTCACTTTGCAGACCGTATCCACATCGTAGCGGGCAAAGTGTTTCTTGAGAAGCGCAAAGACGCAGTTCGGGTGGCTCAGCGTCCGGTCAATTTTCGGGATACCCTTGGCATCTTTCTGATAGGCCCAGGAAGACTTGTCCTTGTAAGCCTTCTTGGCATTATCGAAACCGGTGAACATGCCGGAATTCACATCGAAGTTGAACTTCGGGTTAATCAGGAAACCCGCGTTGGTGTAGTTGGCGACATAGTCTTTGTGGTAG
>CAYWBA010000394.1:0-3169 GCA_964455955.1 uncultured Planctomycetota bacterium
CCTTTCAATCTCACCCGGCGCGTTTGTCCCGAGTTCGAGGATAAGGACATCGTGGTGGCTTCGCACACCGAGTATCGTTAGCGAAACGCCGAGCAAGTTGTTGAAACTCGCCTTTGGCTTGGCCACACTGTACTTTGGCGAAAGCGCGGCGGCAAGCAGCTCTTTGGTCGTTGTCTTTCCGCAAGACCCGGTGATTGCAATGACCGGGATATTAAGCTGCTGACGGTGGAAAGATGCAAGCTTTGAGAGTGCTTCGAGAGTGTCCTCTACTGTCACAAGCGGCTGCTCAGGCCTGATTCCCTCCGGTCTTCTTGAAACAACGGCGCCAACTGCGCCTTTTGCAAAAGCCTCACGCACGTAGTCGTGCCCGTCGAAACGGCTGCCGGTTATTGCTACGAAAAGCGCGCCGGCAAGCAGCTCTTTGGTCGTCCGCGAGTCAGTTGCAATCCTCTCGACCGGGATGTTGCACCACTGCCGGGCGCACTGCGCACCCGCTGCAGATGATGCTTCCCCCAGGGTGAACATCGCCTCACAGCTACGGGTAATTGCTGAGGGTTTCTCGCACAACCTCACGGTCATCAAAATGCTCCACTCTATCGGCGAAAATCTGGTAGTCCTCGTGTCCTTTGCCTGCTACCACAACCACGTCGCCTTTCCTTGCCATGGCGAGAGCTGTCTTGATAGCCTCGCGCCGGTCCGGCCTGATTGTGTAGCTTCGCTCACCGGCGAAGCCTGCCTGAATTTGCCTGATGATTTGCATCGGGTCTTCGGTTCGCGGGTTATCGCTTGTCACAATAGAAAAATCGGCGTGTTCTTGAGATGCTTTAGCCATCCTCGGCCGCTTTCCCTTGTCCCGGTCGCCACCTGCACCGAAGACGACAATCAGCCTTCCCTGAACAAATGGCTTAACATCGGAAAGCACAGTTTCAAGCGCACCTGCCGTGTGCGCGTAATCCACAAAGACGCGTAAGCCTCTTTCTTCCGCTCGGATTTCCACTCGCTCGAACCTGCCGGGTACGCCGGGGAAGGTGCTGAGTGCCTCTGCGACTGTCCTGCAGTCAATACCCAGTGAGAGCCCGCATGCGGCTGCTGTCAGGGCGTTCTCGACGTTGTGCGTGCCGGGAATGCAGAGGTTTACGCGGTGTGCGCCTCCCCTGGTGACAAGGTCGAATTTCACGCCATCAACACTTGCCGATGTGATATGCCCCTTAACATTTGCCGCGCGGCGGGCCGAGTACGTAACAACCCTTGCACAGGTCTGACCCGCGTAATATATCCAGTTGGGGTCGTCTGCGTTCAGCACGCAGAACGCCTTCGAGTCAAGCATTTCGAAGAGCCTGGCCTTGGCCTTGCGATACGCCTCGTGTGTCAGGTGATAGTCAAGGTGGTCGCGCCCGAGGTTGGTAAACACGCCGGCCCGGAAGTTGAGCCCCCTCACCCGGTGCTGGCAGAGTGAGTGCGATGATACCTCCATCGGCATTATTTGCACGCCGCTCTGCACCGCTTCTCTTAACATCTGATTGAGCCTGATAGGACCCGGTGTCGTCTGGAGTGCAGGAAAGGTGCTATCTGCGTACTCGTATTTCACCGTTGTCAGCATACCGGCCGTGCGCCCGGCAAACTCGGCGATATGGCGAATCATGTAGGCCGCGGTTGTCTTGCCGTGTGTACCCGTAATGCCCACAAGGTCGAGTTCCCTTGAGGGGTGGCGGTAGAACTCGCAGGCAATAAGCGCGGCTGCTTTGCGTGCGTTTTCGACAACTGCAACTGTAGCTTTGTGTGCAAACTGGATGGCACGTTCGACAACGAAGAGTGTCGCCCCGGCAGCTAATGCCTGCGGGGTATAGTGATGGCCATCAAGCTTTTCGCCCTTTATCGCTACGAAACACCCGCAGGGTGTAACCTTGCGCGAATCGCAGGTGACGTCTGTTACAAAACCTGCGCGCGGCCCGGTTACCTCAAGAGGGCTGATAACATCCAGAATCCTCCTGATTGACAAAGCGTTAAGCCTGCTTCTAAGAAGCGCTTCGCTTTCCCGTACCTTCTGTTTGGTTAGCTGCACCTGCATCTTCTTTCCTGTCAGCAGGAACTCTCATGTAGATAAGAGTCTGCTCGATGATTTCTTTGACCGCCGGGCCTGCAACCGTCCCGCCGAAATGGGACCAGCCGTGTGGCTCGTTAACCACCACGAGGACGCATATCTGGGGGTTGCTTGCAGGCGCCAGTCCGCAAAACGATGCGACGTACTTGTTCGGCGAGTATCCAACAGAGCCCGGTTCTCTTTTTTGTGCCGTGCCGGTCTTTCCAGCTATCATGTACTTGTCGCTTTTGACCCTTGTACCGGTGCCTGTCTCAACAACTTCCAGAAGCGCCTGCCTTAAATCGGCGCATGTTTCTTCAGATACCACTTTGCGGACAAGCTGCTTGCCGCCTTCCGCAAGGACACAACCCTCGTGGTCCACTATCTTCTTAAGAACGTGAGGACGCCACAGGTGCCCGCCGTTTGCAATTGCTGCAAAGCCGGCGGCTACTTGAAGCCCAGTCACGTTTATCTCCTGCCCCATGGCGAGGGAGGCCAGGGAGTACTTGGACCATTTGCGTACTGGCGCGAGAAAACCGCCCGCCTCGCCCGGCAGGTCAACGCGCGTGGGGGCTGAAAAGCCGAACTTGCGCAGGTAACGGTCATACACTTCCCTGCGCATAAGGTGGGCGCATTTGGCAGTGCCTATGTTGGACGATTCCGCAATAACACCCGATACTTCAAGCCAGCCATGCGGCTTGTGGTCTCGGAGCCTGCGGTTGCCGATTTTGGCCTCGCCGTCTTCACAATATACCTTTGTCTGCAAAGTGAGCAGATTCTCTTCAAGAAGTGCGGCAAAGGTGAACGGCTTGAAGGTTGAACCGGGCTCGTACATGTCTGTTATGATGTAGTTTTTTCTCCGCTTTGTGGAGTAGCGCCCGGGATTGTTTGGGTCGTAGGTGGGCCTGCAGGCACAAGCAAGTATCTCCCCGTTTCGCACGTCAAGCACGATTGCAGTTGCCCACAGCGGCTCCCACTCCTCGCAGGTGTTCTCAAGCGTCTTCTCAACAATATGCTGAATGACGCTGTCAATGGTGATATAGATATGATTCCCATCAAGGGGCGGGATATCGAGCATATCCGGCCTTG
>CAYWBA010000395.1:0-3154 GCA_964455955.1 uncultured Planctomycetota bacterium
TGGAGTACGATTGGTGTGACAAACGTCCGAATAGAGCTGTCCCGCGATGGCGGTGCAGGCTGGGAAGACATAGCCGCTTCGGTGCCGGCGAGCGACCTTTCCTACTCCTGGACAGTTACCGACGGCGGGTTAGTCGCTGTGCAGTCGCAATGCCTGGTGCGAATCAGTGATACTTCTGATGACACAGTTAAAGATGAGTCGGACTCTTACTTCACTGTCTCGCCGTGGCTTGCGCTGCTGACCGGCTCAGGCGGCCGCGTAGCCTGGTACAAAGGCCCTGCAGCTCACGAGCTTGTAGCTTTCGACAGAATAGTCGATGACGTAACCAAGGATACGGAAATCTTCACGATGGAGCCGGACGGGACGGACATTCAGCCGGTAACGGAATCTGACGCAATAATACCGAAAGGTTTTATCGGCCAGCCGGAATGGCATCCCGATGGAGACCACATAATCCTTCAGGCGGAGAATGTTAACTCCTCACGTACTGCTTACTTCCCTGCATACAGCCATGTTTCGTTTGGCATAAACAATGATTTATGGATTATAAATAAGGATGGAACTGGCGCGGAGAAGATATATTCTGCGCCAGATGAGCACTGGGGCTGTCTTCACCCTCACTTCAACGAGGATGGAACAAAAATCATCTTTTCCGAGAGGGAAGCGACAGGAGTCTCCTATCCTATCCTGGCAGGCATAACACCCGGGGGGGAAAACCCGTGGGCGGGATGGCGTATTCATGTTGCGGACTTCGACATAAACGGTGTAGGCGAGGCAAAGCTCAGCAACCATGTTATTCTGTTCGGCGGCGGCGTGGCCAATGACCGGGGAATTTATGAAACCCATGGCTTTAAGGATGCCGATACAATTGTTTTCTCATATACAGCCGACGGCGATAACTATGTGGATGACATCTATACTTCCAAGCTGGATGGCAGTGAGCTCACTAACCTGACCAACACTCCGGGAATATGGGATGAGCACGGCACTTATTCGCCGTCGGGGGATACGATGTGCTTCAATTCAAGCCGCTCTGATGCAGGCTGGTTCCACCCGCCCTCGGGTCCTCTTACGCTCAGAACCGAGCTTCATTCAATGAGGGTAAGTGATGGTTTGATTACCCAGTTGACATTCTTCAACCAGAACGGGGACCCGGACAGGAGATATCTTGCTTCCGATTTCGAGTGGGACCGCAGCGGGAGGCGGATTGTCGTACAGGCCGGGTCTGTTGATATTGCAACAGGTTTGCCCGGCCTTCCTGAGATTTGGTTATTGACCTTCCCCGAAGTCCAGTAGAACAATTTTACCTATTCATCTTTTTCGCCAAGTTCTTCTTTGACTTTGAAGTACGCGCGGCGGTAGGGGATTTTATCTTTGAGCGCCATCTCGGTCGCTTTCTGCGTTGCGTAGAGCCTCTCGTCTGCAACTGCTTGCTTGAGACGCTCCTCGTTAAGCCGCAGCGCAGGCACCGCCATTATCATTACCTCGACCGCTTTTAGTATGGAGGAGAAGGCGTTTATCAGGGGTTTTTTGAACATCTGGAAATCCCTGTGGTAGCCTGAAGTCAGCCCCTTGTCTATAAAGAACACCTCCACCAGCGAGGCGTAAATATCTGCAGCCCTCGCCCTTGTTATCTCAAACAGGTCGTAGTTGCGCTTATTAGGCATAATTGATGAGCCTGTAAGGAAGCTGTCATCAAGGGAGAGGAAATCGAACTCCTCGGTTGTGAAGAGCAGGCAGTCAGCGGCGAGCTTGCCGAGCGTTGCCGCAACCTGCGTCAGGGCGAAAAGCACTGTCTGGGTTTCCTTGCCGCGCCCGTTCTGGCAGGACAGGGGATTTTCCTGCACGGATTCGTAGCCGAGCTTCTCGGCGAGGAGTTTCCGGTCAATCGGGTGAGATGTGCCGAAGCCGGCCGCGCTGCCCAGGGGACACCTGTTGATACGCCCGCGCACGAATGAGGCGAGGACGATGTCATCCTCAACAAGGGATGCGAACGAGCCGAGCCAGACGCCCGCGGTCGTGGGCATTGCGCGCTGCGAATGGGTATAGCCGGGCATTGCAACTTTTTCATAGCGGGCGGCACATTTCTCAAGTGCATCTTTGAGCCCGCCGAGTTTCTCAACCAGGCCCTCAAGCATATCGCGGCAGTAGAGCCGGACGATGTTGAGGACCTGCTCGTTGCGCGAGCGGAAGATGTGGACCTTGAATGCGGCCTCGCCGACGCGGCTCACAAGAAAGTTCTCGAGCGCGCTGTGGCAGTCCTCCTCGTCAGGCTGTATTTTGAACTCGCCCCTGGTGGCCATATAGTCCAGCTCATCGAGCGCGTGCCCTATGGACTTGATTTCCTCAGCCGTCAGGATGCCCATTTCAGCAAGCATCGCACAATGCGCCCTCGTGGCGGCGATTTCATAGCCCACCAGCTCAGTATCAACCTGCGGGTCATCACCTACAGTATAGCGTTCCACCAGCGGGTCTATTGCCCGCCCCTTGCTCCACATCTTTACCATGTTGTCTCCTCAGCTCGGGTTATTCGGTAATTTTCTGGCGCAATCTGTTCATTGTACGCATCTGCAGCGAGTAGAGTTCAATAAACGGCGCGGCAACGTTCTGGTTGAACGAGGTGTCCAGCTCGAACGTCGCAAGCGACACATCGCAGAGCGAGTGCGGGCTGTCGGATGCAGTTGCGGCGCAGTTGCCCTTGAAAAGGTTCAGGGTTACGGTGCCGGTAACGTAGCGGTTGGCGCAATCAATGAATGCATCCAGGTCCTCGCGCAGCGGGTCAGACCACTTGCCGTCGTAGACCAGTTCCGCCCATCTCTTTTCCACACCGCGCTTGAAGGACAGTTCGATTTTGCTCAGGACGAGCGCTTCAAGAGCTTTGTGGGCGGTTATGAGTATATGGGCGGCGGGGCTTTCATAGACGCCGCGCACCTTCAGTCCGATTATGCGGTCTTCAATCAGCACAGTCACGCCGGCGCCGTGCAGGGCGCCTATGTGGTTGAGGTGCCTCACCAGTTCCACGGGGTCCATTTTCTCGCCGTCGAGCGAGACAGGCACGCCTTTCTCAAAGCCGACCTTTAGCTGCACCGCCTCATCAGGGGCGTTTTGCGGCGTGCTGCAGACCCGCAGGATACGGTCGAGCGGGGGAGAAACT
>CAYWBA010000396.1:0-3138 GCA_964455955.1 uncultured Planctomycetota bacterium
GATGAATTCTTGATATCGGCAATGTCGGATTTGATATACTCCTGATACTGTTCCGGCGCAAGAGTCCCTTAAGTTTCTTGGGGTCCAGCTTCATTCCTTGCCTTCTTTGCGCACAAGACAAGTCACAGTGAAGGTCACGAGCTTCTCGTCGCCGTGGGAGGCTTCCAGTGAGTTTTCAAGCCTGACTCTTTGGAAGTATGGGAATCTGTCAAGCCGAAGGACAAATTTTGTAACGTGGGCATGGCTGAACGCCAGGCCGGAAACCCGCAGTTCGAACCTTGGCCCGCCTTTTATATCTCTCGTCTTAACAAAGACTGCTTTTTTCAGCCAAAGTTTGTCCGGTATTACCGAAAGTGAGAGTTCACGAAGAATGTCAAACCAGAGCAACTGCTGTTCCTTGAGCCTGCGGATAGCATTGATTTCTTCGCGCATCTTCTGCGTTTCAGCCTTCTTTTCCCTCGCCTGCTCGAAAAGAGACTCGAGGTTAGCAAGCTGGCGGTCAATTGCGTTTACATCGCTCTCATACCGCGCCCCTGCAGTATGCATTACGACAAAGAGTGCTGCAAGCGCGACGATGAGCGCGGCTGCAATTTGCCGCGGCGAAAGCCGCCCCAACTCCTCCATGCTTCTTCTTGCCACCACACGCTTGAGATGGCCCGGCAGGAGGTTGGTCATTGATACTACACTTTTCTGCCCAAGTCCGACAGCGGCGGTCAGCCTGGGCGCTACGGCACGAAGCTCATCCTTATCAATCAGCGGGGACCCCATCTTCAGGGCGGCAACGGGGTTTGCAAGTTGGACTTCAAGCTGCATGCGGGCCGCGACAAGCTTGTCAAAATCCCTCAGCTCAGCGCCCTTACCCGAAAGGATAAGCAGCGAAACATTGTCCTCGGGGGCCTGCTGCCGCCAAAAGCCAAGCGAGCGGTCAAACTCGCCGAGGAGTTTTTCGAGAATGTGCCTTGTAGCCACGTTGACCTGCTTCGTTTCCTGCGCCTCGGGTTGGGCGAGGCCGGGTTGGGCAAGCTGTACCTTGCCTGTAACTTCATCGCGGATGTCTTCCCAGAAAGAAATGCTGTCTTTTATGTGGTCGAGCTCTTCCCGCACCGCTATTGCGAGGAGCCGGGCTTCTTCTTCCTGCAGGGCGCAGCCATGGCGCCGCTTGAGTATCTCTCCCTGGGTTTCGTCAACTCCAAGACCTTCACAGATTGAGCGCGTAATATCCTTATCCCCAACTCTTATCTCACGGATAAAGGAGATATGGCCCTCTTTGAGCACAATCAGGGTTGTGGTAGTTGAGCCGATGTCAACGACAGCGACACACTTCTGCGCGGAAAGAGCGATAGCATTTCGCAGTGCTCCAGCCACGGCGATAGGCTTTACCGTCACGACTGTGGGATTAAGCCTGGCTCGTTTAAGCAGGTCAACGTGTCTATTGACCACATCTCTGGGTGCAGCAACCACAAGCACATCAACTTTCTTAGTACCGTCCTCGAAGATTACCTCCTTAAGGATGTGGTAATCAAAGAGCGCATCCTGCAAGGAGAAGGGAGCGCTGCGCTCGGCCTCCCACCAGATGCTTTGCCTGAGGTCGTCGCGCGGCATCTGGGGCAGAGAAATGAATTTTACAAAGACTTCCTGCCCCCCGATAAACGAGACAACTTCTCTGCTTGTCATGTTTTTTTCGGAAATGAGCCGCGTGAGCAGGCGGGCCATGGAGTCCGGGTCAGCCCTTTCCACGGCGGATATGCGGCTTGTGGCGTAGTTGAAGAGTATCGGCTCTTTGCCGGTCTCCTTCATCTCGACCATGGTGACATAGTCGCCTTCAATATCAAGCCCGACCACAGCCACTCGCTATCGCCTCCACAGCGCTGCTCACGCCTCATTCTGTTTGAGGCTCTTAGTAATATATCGGCAAAAGACTCTTATGTCACTATTCTTCTTTCCAGCAGATAATGTTAGTACGCTTGCAAGTCTCCTCGTTTCCGAGAGCCACGGAAGGCCCGGCCGCAACATACTTGCGCATGGTGAACAACCATGAGCTCTCAGGCCCGCTTTCGCCAGTTATGTCAATGTAGAACCCGTTCTGCCCTTTCGAAACGCCGGCGGTGTAACCTTCCGATTCCAGGACCCAGTTATTGGTTGTATCGCCTCTTGAGAGCAGGATGTCGCCATTGCGATAAAGGGTGGCCTGGAAAAGCGCCGCTGCACTGAACCCGAAAAAACCAGGCCGGTAAGCTTCCCAGTCAATAAGGACATGGTCCGGGTGGGAATCAACATATATCCCGGGTTCGTCACAGACCCCGTAAACTGTATCTGTGCGCAGGTTATCCCAGAGGGGAGCTATGATGCGGCGGCTGCGAAGCTTATTCGCGTCGTCATCGCTATCGTTATTGTAAGTGCTGCCAAAGGAGAAGTAACCATTCGAACAAGCGTAGCCCTGTGTCTCAACTGCGTGATAGTAGGGGAAATCGAACTGGAAGCTGACCCAGGCACCGACATCGTCGCCACTAACTATACTTGCCGTAGAGGTGCGGTCCGTCCAGGCGGATGCAACATAATATTTTAGGTATTCCGGCTCCATGGCGGCTGAAAAGTCGCTTGCGGGCGTGGCGTCCGGGTTGCCATAGTAGGCTGTCACTGTGGTTTGGCCGCTTGCGGGAATCAAGGGCACCTTCACCCACACTATGGCGGAAGCACCTTCAACTGCTTCAATCCAGTATGAAAGCTCGGTATCATTTTCATCAAGAACGCGCAAATCCGACAAGTCGGCATTGAACTTGCCCGCCACGTAAGGTATCACGATGCGGACCTGGTAATCTGAAAGGACCACCGCCGTGTTGTTTGTTACTGTCACCGGGCGGCGGTAGAACCAGTCAAAGTCCCACCACGCGGTGTTCAACCTGATTCTTACCGAAATAGTCCGCGTTGCAGGACCGTATGTTCCAGAGCTTGTGATAGTGGCCTCATCAGGAGTTCGCCCGGAGAGAGTTACGGAATAGGTGCCGCCTCCGAATACTTCGTCGGTGTAGAGGTTGTCCGGCGGCGGGACGTTTGTCAGGTCGCTCTCAAGCCCGAGTCTCCAGCGGGCGCGCCCGAGACCTGCCTCCGCGATATAGAGGGCACGCAGACTGTGCAGGC
>CAYWBA010000397.1:0-3124 GCA_964455955.1 uncultured Planctomycetota bacterium
TGTGAATTTCGCGCAGACTCTCGGTGTGTGGCCGGCGAGGTTGCACAGAGTAGTGTCCGGGACACGGCCGACGTTCGACCTTGCTTACAGGGTTTATAAGATTTGCGGCGTCTCGTGGACGGACATCTTTACTTCTTCCTCAAAGTATACGCAAATGGGGCGCGTTGCCCAGGCCGAGAAACTGCGCGACTTGTCGGTGAGCGAGCATTCGGTAAGTCGTGCCGAAGAGGCGGTGCGAGACAGGCTGCGCTCAATAGTGAAAAAAATCGGGCACATGGAATGCGCGCGGCTCCTGAAAGTGACGCACACAAGCCTTCACTTTTATCTCGAATCGAGAAAGATACCCCTCATGCTTATCTGGAGGATGCACGTTCTAACAGGTCTGCCGTACTCGTTGCTGGCCGCAGGAAAAGAGGAGAAGCAGGAGAAAAGCCTGAGAGAATCGCTTTCCGACCCGCGGGGTTTCAATCAGCGTTTCGATGACGTGTGCGAGCCGGTCGTGAGGCTTGTTGAGCTTTACTGCTTTAACAACATGTGCGAAGACATCCAGCACTTTATTCCATATATTGAAAGCCTGCGGCGCAGGAGGCTGACGCTGCAGCGGAAGATGCGGCTTGTGTGGCTTCTGTCACTGTACTACAAGCTCAAAGGCGATAATAGAAAGGCCGCGGGAATGCTCAAGAGAACGTGGCCCAGGTTGAAAAGGCCGGGAGTGCCGGTGTCCGTCCTTCGCCAGCATATGTTAGCAGCCTCTAAGGGCTCGCTGTGGGACCTTTCGGACGAAGTCGCAGATTACATAATGAAATCGGTAAATGACGCAGAGGCGGCAGAATGGGTGATGCGGGGGCGTATGGTTTCGGCGCTGATGGGGCAGAGAATATACGAGGCGGAAAACCTCGCAAGGCAGGTGATACAAAAGCTGAAGGCGGTCATGAAGGAACGCAACCTTTTTTCAATCTCAATGACTGAGAACGTGCTTGCGGTTTGCGCGTGGGCGTTCGCGGACTGGAGGGAGGCGTTGTTTCGAACTAAAAGCCTGCTGTCCTCGCCAACCGCGGGGCTTTATGTGAAGCGCACCGCGAGCGAAATTGAAATAAACGTGAGAGTCTGGCTCAAGGATGTGAGGGGCGCAATGCGGGCTGTAAAAATCTTCGCTTCCAGCTCAGAGTCCGCCCTCGAGATGACAGCACTCACCAAGAAAGCCAGCATATACCATCTGCGATGCCTGCTCATGAAAGTGGATTCGGGCAGCCCGCTTTCCGCCGCGGAGAGGAAAAGAGTTAAATTGCTGCTGGCGAAGGCTGACGCACTCAGCGATTCGGAAGTTGAGACTGAAGCTGTCTTTGTGCGGGCCGTTTGCAGGTATCTGGCAAGGAAAGACACCAAAGACCTCAGGCGGCTTATAAGAAAGCTTGTTTCGGGAGAAATCCTGCAAACCAGCCCTCCAATCCTGGCGCTGCCGGACTTTCTCGATACTGTAAGGGCTGCCGGGCTGTGGTCACGCAGGCTCGAGCGCTGGCGGGAAGAATCAATGGCGAAAGGCTATCTCAACTTCGACCGGCATCGCCCTGATTGAACGCTAACAGTCCCGGGCGGGATTTAATCAACTTTCAGTCAAGAAGTTGAAGCAGCGGCAATGGATTATTGGCTTGTGATTTTCTCTGTGACCTGTTTGAGCCTTTGTCTGGCTTTCTGGTCTTTCTCATTCTCAAGTGCGCTCTTGAGCAAATCCAGAGCGGGCTTGCCAATATTTTTCAGAGAGTCTGCTGCCGCCTTGCGCACATTAAGGTTTACGTCGCCGAGCAACCTGATAAGTGGCTCTATTGCCCTCACATCCTTTATTTTGCCGAGAGCCTGTGCCGCGCTATCACGGAGGCTGCAGTAGGAGTCACCGAGCGCCTTAATCAGCGGTTCTACCGCCCGTGCATCCCCGATTTTGCCAAGCGCCTCTGCCGCGTGGTACCACATGTGGTAATTTTCATCACCAAGTGCCTTGATAAGTGGCTCCACTGCCCTCGCATCCCCGATTTCACCAAGCGCACGGGCTGCTGAGCAACGCCTGCGCCAGTCTGTATCGCTACTAAGCGCTTCAATTATCACCCCCAGCGCCTTTGTATCGCCGAGCTTGTAAAGACTTGCTGCCAGTGCAATGCGCACCCCGCCATCTTCGTTGTTAAGTGCTTTTGTAAGCGGTTCTATCGCTCTTGCGTCCTTGAGTTCACCGAGCGCTTTTGATGCATGCAAGCGCACCCAGCCGTCTTCATCACATATCATCCTGATAAGCGGCTTTACCGCCCTCGCGTCTCCAATTTGCCCAAGCGCGGAGGCTGCTGCCCCACGCACACGCACCTGCAGGTCCTTGTCGCCAAGCATCCTGATTAGCGGTTCTACCGCTGCCACAGCCTTGATTTGACCGAGAGACCGTGCTGCGACCGCAGACACGGGAAAGGAAAACCCTCCCGCAGGTGGCGCTTCTCTGTCGCCAAGTACTTTTATTAACGGCTCCACCGCCCTTTCATCCTTTATTTGACCAAGAGACCGTGCTGCTGATGAGCGCACCCCTGTATCCGCATCGCTGAGCACTTTGATAAGGGGTTCCACCGCCTTCGTGTCGCCAATTTTGCCGAGCGCCTCTGCTGCTGATGAGCGCACACCTGCATCAGCATTGCCAAGCGCTTTAATAAGAGGCTCTATCGCCTTTACGTCCTTGACTTCGCCAAGCCCTTTTGCTGCTGCAGCGCGCACATTGGCGTCCGCGTCGCCAAGCGTCTTGATAAGAGGTTCTATTGCCCCTGCGTCTTTGGTCTCGCCAAGCGCCCCTGCCGCTCCCCAGCGCACGCGAGCGTCTGCATCGGAGAGCGCTTTGATAAGCGGCTCTGTTAGTGGCGCTCCAATTTTGCCAAGAGATTCTTCTGCTCTATAGCGTACATTGTGGTCCGTGTCACCGAGCGCCTTGATAAGCGGCTCTACCGCCCTCTCATCCTCGATGTAGCCGAGCGCAATGGCAGCGCACCGGCGCGTCCGTTGGTCCGCATCACCAAGCGCCTTAACAAGTGGCTCCACCGCCCTTGCATCCCTGGTTTTGCCGAGTGCGCTTGCCGCTCGCGAACGCACATAGGCTTCT
>CAYWBA010000398.1:0-3111 GCA_964455955.1 uncultured Planctomycetota bacterium
ACTACTCCGGGATAGGCGCGCGCGTATCCAAGAAGGATAATGATTATCTGCTGATAGAAACCCCCATCTACAGCGGCCCGGCCTATCGCGCAGGTCTGCGTTCAGGCGACAAGATTGTCAAAATAGGCAAGCTCGATGTCCTGCGCATGTCTCTTCAGGATGTTGTTGACAAGCTCAAGGGCCGTCAAGGAACCCCGGTCAAGATTACTGTCCGCAGGGCCGGCTGGCCGGAAGACCGTGAATTCACTATCGTTCGCGAATCAATTGACCTGCCCTCGGTGCGGTACAAAATGCTGCCGGGAAAGATCGGTTACCTTGCCCTTTCCTCATTCGGGCTCGAAGCTGTGCAGGAAGTTGAAAACGCCTTGCTGGACATGGAGAAGCAGGGCATGAAAGCACTTGTCTTCGACCTGCGCTACAACGGCGGCGGCTTGCTTGAGGCAGCGTGGAAAATTGCCGACATGTTCCTTAAAGGCAAAAAGCTCCTGGTTTCCTCGAGGGGACGCAATCCGTTCCTCGCACCTGAGGAAAAGTACTACTCCAAGGATGAAGGAACGCACCCAGATTACCCGATGTTCATGCTTGTCAACAAGGGTTCGGCAAGCGCATCCGAAATCCTCTCCGGTTGCCTGCAGGAACACAAGCGCGCTGTTATAATTGGCGAAACCACCTTCGGCAAAGGTTCCGTGCAGAAGCTCTTTGAAATTCTGGCTACTGACAAAAAGACCAGGCTGAGACTCACCATTGCCAAATACTACCTCCCCTCCGGCCGGTCAATCCACCGTGAAGAAAACAGCGACGAAGGCGGCGTGACGCCTGATATCGAAATCAAGCTGCCGGAGATTCCGCCCCTCGCCGAGTACAAAGCTGCACTGAAGCTCATAGAAGACAGTGTTTACGAGAAGTATCTCGAAAAGTACTACAAGAAGTACCGGGATACATTCCACAAGCTCGCCGGCTCCGACAACGCGGACCACGCCCTCTACCCGCATTTCGAGGAATGGTACAAGTCGCTTGATACCGAGCTTGAGCGGCAGTATGTGAGGATGTATCTGCGCAACGAAATGCGCCGCAAAGTTGCTGACGACCTCGGCAAAGAGTTTGTCGTAAACCTCCCCGACGACCTCTACCTGCAAAGGTCTGTTATCGAGACACTCAAGGCGCTGGGCCTCGACCCGCACAAAATAGAAGACTACAGGTTCTTCGCCGATAAGTTCAAAGACAAATAGCAAAGCCCCGGGCTTGTGCCCGCGGGTGTTTAGCCGCGCCGCCTGCGACGCGGTCCTGGCAACCTCCAGGTTTTACACCCGGAGAATGAGTCTTACTCTTCTTCGAAAATCCTGTACCCACCGCCGTTCTGCAATGCCAGGTCTTTGAGAAACTGTATGATGCTTGTATGGTCCTCGTCAATATCGTACTTGCCCACCAGCAGGCCGATGGTGTGTATTGTCAGGTTGCGGCCCTCGTTCCAGTGGCGCACCGCCGTCAAAACCTCCAGATGCTCTGTGGCGGTGCCAACTGTCGGGTCGCTGCTTGCCAGAAGGTAGATTGTCTCCACATCCTTGTCGCTGAACGCGAGCTTGAGAGCTCCATAGACATTGGCCAGGCCTATAGGGTTCGTATCCATGCTCTTTACAAAACCCGCCGCCTGCCCCCGGCTCCGCTGTGATGCCTCGGTGAGATTGCCCTGCCACCTGTAGGGCAGGGTGGCGTAGGATATAATATTGAACATCGCGCCATCCGGCAGCCTCTTCTCAATCACATCCGTGAGCTCTTTTTTCATAATATCCATTCTGCTCTGCTTCTTCTTGTCTTCTTTCGATTCCTCACCGCCCGTCGCGCCCTCGTCCGGACTGTCGGTCGGCGACGATGGCATTACGCCTCGACCTGTCATATTGGGCGAAACATCGCAGACAAACACGACCTTCTTCGACCTTATCTCGCCGTAAAGTAACGACTGCGGCCCGCCCTTGCCCCCGAGCCCGCGTCGCTTTATATATGCGTTCTCGTTGTATTCCTGTTTACCTTTGCCTTCCCACCATTTTCTGAACTCACCTGCCGTCTCCAGCAGGTACTCGCCCGTCATCTCGCCAAGCGCCTGCCGCAACCCACGCATTGCACCCCCATCTTTCTTCTTTTCGGCACGCTCGAACGCAGACAGCATCGGCTCAACCGCGGACTTCGCCCTGCTGATGGCAATCGCCCGCGCCGATGCTGTTACAATCTCCCAGTCCTTGTCCGCAAGCATCCCGACAAGCGCCTCCACGATGGGGGCCTCCCTCCTGCCGGATAGAACATCGCAAATCAGCTTGCGCGCACTCTTGCGGCGTGAATTCTTCAGCTCCTCGAGCATAAAGCTTTTCGCATTTTCGTTTTTGATTCCCTTGAGCCCCTCGAGCACAGCATGTTCCGCAAATGCGTCAGGGTAACCTCTTCCCTTGCAAAACATCTCAAGTGCCGCCTGAACAATTTCCTTGCTGTCTGCGCTCAGAGAGTCCTTTATCACCTCTACAAGTTCTTTTCTAAGCTCCGTCAGCTTCTTCTCCGTCTTGCGCAGCTTTTGCACCACCTGCTCATGCTCCTGGGCTATTCTGACCGCTTTGGGGTCGAGTGTGCTGACAGAGCCCATCCTTTCCATCTTATCTTGCAGAATGCAGAACTTTTCCTGAAGAGAGTCGCGCTTCTTCTTGCTGGACTTTATCTTCCTGGTGAGGGGTCTCGCCTTGTTGTAGAATTTCTTGGCATCGTCCCCGCCCGCCCCCTGCGCAGCCACCGCAAGTGCGAGAACCGCAAGTACCGCTCCAAGAGATAGCTTCCTCATTACCTTCCTCCCCGTATTCGGTTTGTCAGTTCAACGCTGCCATATTACAAAGATGTCGCTTTGACTGCCAGTATTTTACAAGCTCCGGTTGACTTTTTGCAAATTTGCAGTATAGTTAACAAGAGGTAGGCAGCCGGGGCTTATGTAACTCATTGAAACACCTCAGGCTGTCTTTTTGTTTTCAACAGGCCCGACATTCGGGGAAAGGTTCATCATGAAACTCCGTTTCAGCCTGCTGCCGGCCGCACTGATGCTGGCCCTCTGCCTCGCCTCCTGCGCCCCCATCGGCC
>CAYWBA010000399.1:0-3088 GCA_964455955.1 uncultured Planctomycetota bacterium
GAGCCTTACGAAGAAGCAGATATTGACCAGCACGAAGCAGACCGGGCCGATTACCGTGCGCCGCAGTGCACCCGCGGTCAAGCACCACCCGGAGTACGACCTGATGCTGCGGCGGTGGATATGGTACCTCAACTCCTACGAGGGAGGTGAGGACTATGCCTTAAACACAGAGTACCTTTTCACCCATTCGCGCGAGACAGTTGAAGACCGCAACTACCGTCTTCGCCGGGTTGTTTATTACAACTACTGCCGCTCGATTGTCGAGGTCTATGTCTCGCACCTTTTCAAGAAGGAGATTATCCGCGAGTCGCGCGATTCCTCCTTCCACGAGTTTCTCGGTAACGCTGACCTGCGCGGAAACTCGATAAGCAGCTTCATGTCGGGTTACGTCGCGCCCATGGCGCTTGCCCTGGGCACGGTTTACGTGCTTGTGGATCTGCCTGTCGTGGAGGAGGAACTCTCGTCAAGCTACGAAGAGGCGGCTCGCGGTATCCGGCCGTATGCAAACCTCGTTTTACCCATGGACCTCGTGGACTGGGACATTGACAGGTTCGGGCAGTTCAACTGGGTCAAGATTCGCGAGGTTTCGCCGCGGGTTGTTTCGGCCCTCGGGGAGCGCCCTAAGCCTGTTTGCCAGTACCGCATCTGGACCCCGCAGGCCTGGTACCTCATCAACGAAGATGGCGAGTTCCTCAACCCCAGCGGCGCGGCCGGCGAGCCGCACCCCGCAGGGCGCGTGCCGGTCATTGTTGTGCGCAACGAGCGTAGCTTCAGCCGCGAGCTTGCCGGTGTCTCGGCTATCGCCGATATTGCGCCCTGCTGCCAGAAGATATACAACCTGGCCTCGCTTCTGGACGAGTTCCTTTACAAACAGTGCTTCAGCTTCCTCGCCTGGCCGGGGGATGTGAATGCAGAGGAACTCGGCGCCAACAACGTGGCGACCTACGACCCGGCCTCAAATGCGCTTCCCGCCTACATCTCGCCGCCTACCGACCCGGCCGCGTTTATCGAGTCCCAGATTGACAAGAATATAGAAGAGATATACCGCCTTGCCCGGATCCAGTACGAGGGCTCGCACCCGCGCGTTGCAAAAAGCGGGTTTGCCAAGGCGATAGACTTCCATGATACCAACAACGCACTGGCCCGCAAGGCGCTCAACTTCGAGCAGGCCGAGCGGGAGATAGCAGACCTCTATTTCCGCTGGTGCCGCAGGAAGAACGATGCGCAAATCGTTTACCCGCGCGAGTTCTCGGTCAAGGCGATTAACGACGAGATAGAGGAGGCGATACGGGTTATCTCGCTTGACCTCTCCCCTACGCTGAATACCTGCCTTGCCTCAAGGCTTGCAAGACGCGTGCTGCCGAACCTTCCCGAGCGGAAGCGCGCCGTGATTGAGGCGGAAATAGAGAAGCGCGCCGAGTCCAGGACAAGTGTTGAGACATCCTCACAGGAGTAACTTTACAAGGAAAGGAGTGTTTGGATGGAAAAGGAAGTGGTCCAGGATACAGGACTGACCCAGGATAAGGGGAGTCAAAGCCCCGAGACTGCGCCCGGGAAACAGGGCGAAGACACAGTTCCCGCGGCCGAGTTGCGCAAGCTCTACAAGGAGCTGCGGAAGTGGAAAGACAAGTACCGCGAACTTCAGGCGCACAAGCTCCAGATTGAAGAGCGCGGGAAAGAGCTTGAGAAGCTTAAGATGCGGCTCTCGGACGCGCACATTACCGCGGTTCTAACCGAAGCGGCCGCCGCGCAGGACGCAATCAATCCACATCAAATTGCCCAGTTCCTGCGCGAGCGCGTGGCGCTCAGCGAAGACCTCAAGCCGGCCGTGAACACGGCTGAAGAAGGTTCACAGGCCAGCTCCGCCCCCTTGAGCGTGGAGGAGCTTGTGGCCGATTTCCTGTCGCGCTACCCGTACCACCGCAAGGCCAAGCTCTCGGGCGGCTCGGGCAGCGTAAGCTCGCCGGCGGCGCTTAAAGACACGCTCAAGGACCAGATTAAGAGCGCTTCTTCGCAAAGGGAACTTGAGAAAATCATCTCAACCAAACGGAACAGATAAAGGAGAAAAAAATGGCTAACGAGTACACAGTGGCAAGCGGCGCCCCGCTCGAGGACATCGTGCAGACCGCGTATTCAAAGGCGACCGAGCTGGCGTTCCAGCCGAACCTTTACTTCGCCCAGTTTGCGCAGGCCAAGAAGTGGGATGTCCGCCGCGGCGACCCCATGCCGGGCGACACCGTAACCTTCACAATCTACGACAACCTCTCCCCGGCGACAAGCGAGCTCTCCGACGAGTACTCCGATGTGACCCGCGTCCCGATGGCCGAGACGCAGAAGTCCATCGCGCTCAAGGAGTATGGCAACGTTGTGACGCTTACAAACAAGCTCCGCGTCCTGGCCTTTGACAACATTGACCTGGCCGCGGCGAAGGTTGTGGGCCACAACATGGCATCCTCGGTTGACCTTATAGCCCGCGCAGCCTATGACGCGCAGGTCGGTGGCGACTACGCCACCTACGCAGGCGGCGGCACCACCCCTTCGGGCATCGGCGCGGGCGACATTGTCACCGCCGAGATTATGCGCAAGATTTACAACAAGCTCGAACGGGCCAACGTCCCGAAGCTCGACGGCGGGTTCTACGCCGCGGTCATGCACCCGGATGTAATCTTCGACCTGAAGAACGAAGGTTACGGCACCGCCGCAAATACCGGGACCTGGCGGGCACCGCGTGAGTACGTTGCGCCGGAGGCAATCTTCAACGGCGAGATAGGCGAGTTTGAAGGCTTTCGTATAGTCTCAACCTCCAACGCCCGTATCCAGAGCGAAGCGGGAAGCGGCACCACCGATGTCTACACCACCTACTTCCTGGGATACCAGGCGGTAGCCTACGCTGAGGGAATCAAGCCCGACATCAGAATCACAGGGCCGTTTGACAACCTCGGCCGGACCCTTAACGTCGGCTGGTACGCGCTCGCAGGCTACGGGGAACTGAGGCCCGGGGCGCTGCATAACGACTGCGGCGCTGCAGCCCTGGCAAATTAATAACGGCCTGACTGGCACCGGCCCGCGCCCCTCCCCGGGCCGGCCC
>CAYWBA010000400.1:0-3050 GCA_964455955.1 uncultured Planctomycetota bacterium
ATTAACATTGACAGGTATTGCAAGCCGCGTCCTTCAGGGCGCGGGTATATTTACAGGCTTTGCGCCCATGGGTTGCCTGGAACCATTATCACCGCAGGCACAGAGGACACAGAGGTGGCGCAGCCACTTTTGGCAGAAGTGCTTGCAGCACCAGAGGAAAAAATAATTATGGTTCGGAAACAAGAAAGAGACTCGGCGGGCAAGCCCGCCGGCCAAATCTTGCGCCCGCAGGCATATTTACACCCTGCGGTCCCGCGAAAAGATGTTGCATGATTATGCAACATCTTATACAGATACAGCGCCGGAGACTGTTTTGAGAACAAGAGAAAAAGGTTTTTGTTCTCCGTGACTTCTGTGCACTCGGTGGTGAGGATTTTCTTGCCTGCGGTGCTGCCAGCGTGTATAATTATAGCGGGAACCACATGCAGCGCAGGGTGATGATTGAAACGAGATGATAATGTTCCAATTTGTGTGGCCATAACTAAATATGCATTGTGACATGCGGCGGTTCTGGGTGTCCCAGGATTTCAAAGCTATTTGCAAGGAGAATTTCACTTGCAGATGGTATATTGTCGTGGTAACGTGTTGTTGAAAGGCTCTGCGGCAGTCGCTGACATGGTTCATCTGGGAAATGTCGGCCTTATTGCACTTAAGGGATAACTGAATGCCTTCACAGAAGATTGAAAATGGAACTTCATCCGGCAGCGGGCATGTACCGTGTAATAATAGGAGCAGGTATGACGGAGACTGCTAAGAGGCGTCTATTCCGGATGGTTATTCCAAAATACCCGGCCTTCAACGTTTACAGCCACATAGCAAAGAAGACCACTGCCCTTGGACCGCTCTGCGTGGCTACAAGCGTGAATAAGATGCCCGGCTGGGACGTGGAGATTATCGACGAAAACAACTACCGCTTCCCGGGCCCCCTGGACGAACAGGGGATGCCTGACCATGCAACACTGCAGGAGATGCGCAAGGCTGATGTTGTGGGATTCTACGGAGGTCTTTCCTGCACCATACCGCGGCTGTTGACTGTTACCGCCTTCTATAACCGAGCCGGCGCCTTCACCATTGGCGGCGGCTATCACCTCGAGTTCCTGCCTGAAGAAGCACTTCGCTGCGGCCTCGACGTGGTTGTGAACGGCGAAGGCGAACTTGCCGTGCGCGAAATACTGCAGGCCTGGCGCTCGGGGCATGGTTTGGATACAGTGCCGGGAATAACTTTCCTGAAAGACAACTCCATTGTCAGTACTAAACCACGTGCACCGATGGAGGACTTCGAGCAACTGCCCCTGCCCGATTTCGGCCTGTTGCGTTTTGCCAAGGTCAAGGTCTTCCCGATAAACCGCATCCGCGGGTGCGGTATGAACTGCGAGTTCTGCTCAGTGAAGGGCCGGGCTCGTTGCGCCACGCCGGAAAGGTTGATGGCTCAAATAAGCTATCTGGCCGAGACTCATCGTGCACGCGATTACTTCATAGTCGATGACCAGTTCGCCCAGGACCGCGACGAAACCGTGCGATTCTGCAGGATGCTGCAAGACTACCAGAAACAGATGGGGCTGCGCCTGTATTTCACCGTTCAGATAAGACTGGACTGCGCTCGCGACGAGGAACTCCTTGCAGCCATGCGCGACTGCGGCATCAGGTGTGTGGCTATCGGGATAGAATCGCCCATCGACGAGGAACTCCGGGCAATGGGCAAGCACCTTAGAGCAGCCGAGATGGTCGAACTTGCCAGGACATACAACAGGCAGGGCTTCCTGGTCCACGGCATGTTTATCTTCGGTTACCCCATGCGCCCAGGCATGGAATTCAGCATGAATGCCAAGAAACGGATTAACCATTTCCGGAAGTTTTTCCACAAGGCCAGACTGGATACCGTGCAGGTCCTCCTGCCCGTGCCCCTGCCCGGGACGGCGCTGCGTGCAAGGCTTGAGAAAGAAATGCGGGTACTGCCCGAGAGCGAGATTGGCTGGGAGTACTACGACGGGAACTTCCCGATTATAGTGCCCGACCCGCCCCTGACGCCGGAAAACATACAAAAGTCTATAGTGTCACTGATGCGGGGTTTCTACCGCTTCAGGCGCATATTTGGGGTAACGCTGCATACTTTGCGCTTCCCTCTGGCCATGCTGCCCTTGGTCAACCTGCGTGTGCGCTGGCGCAGGTGGTACCGCCACTGGCGCAACGAAGTTCTCGGCTCGGTCGGCTATTTCATCATTAGAAGGTGGCGCAAGGCTTTCAGGGAAGGCCCCTTCAAGGACAAGCTGAAAAGAAGCCGTGCCAAATCCAAAGAATAACCACTGTTTCTATCTCTGACGGATTAGGCCCCTTCAGTCACAGGATATTATTCAGCCAGAGAATCCCTTATAAAAGGCCTGCTTCTGTCCTTCCAGTCCTACCACAGTATAGCCGTCGCCTTTTTTTGACTTCCTCGCCTGCAGTTTGACGATTTGGCTCTACATGTTAGCTGTCTGGAGTTCAAGAGAGTTTGCAGCATCATAGTATAATAAGAAGTGCAGCAGCGGGAAGTCAAATGAGTAGGAAATCATACGCTGCTTTCAAGCCGGGTCTACTACGATTCTTGTGGCTGTAAGGCTAAGGCAACTGATAACTTCTCGTTTAGAAGCTGGACGAGGTGAGAGGGCATAGAGCCAAGGAATCTTTTGGCAAGAGACTTACTTACAGTAAAAATCTTGTCGGCTTTCACCAGTGAGGTCCTCTTTAGCCCCAGGCTTCCGTCTTGTAAGGGGTCTGCCAAAATATCTAAAGGCCCTGTTTTGTGTGTCTGAGAACTGATTGCTGCAACAATAATATCTTCTCTATTAACATTTTGGTTGATAATGTCAGAGGAAACAACCACTGCAGGTCTAACCTTTGTTGTTTTAAGGTCGGTAAACGGAAAGCTTATCAAAATTATGTCGCCCCGGTTCACTCTATGTCCTTCCCGTCGTCGAGGGTATATATATCCTCTTCAGGCGCTTTCCAGAAATCGAATTGTCCTTCTTGTTCCAGGTACGCAAGCACTTCATTGTCAGCAGCTTCCTCTT
>CAYWBA010000401.1:0-3047 GCA_964455955.1 uncultured Planctomycetota bacterium
TAACTCGCCCAATACGTATGCTACATGGAGGCGAATAGTTGGGTTCTTGTCCTTCAAGTACTCGATAAGGAACTCAACAGCAGGCTTTCCTATTTGTAGCAAGGCGTTTTCGACTTGGGTGCGGACACGCAGGTCTTCATCTTTCAGCGCTTTGATGAGAGGCTTGACCGCTTTCTTTTCGCCTATTTTCCCTAACGCCTTTGCAGCGCTCTCGCGGACGTACAAATCTTCATCTTCCAACGCCTTAATCAGAGAATCAACCGCTCTTTTATCATCTATCTTGCCCAGTGCCTCTGCCACGCAGTAGCGGATAAACGGGTCCTTATCTTTCAACGCTTCAATAAGAGGTTCAACTACCTCCTTGCTGCCTATCTTGCCCAGCGCCATCACCGCATTCTCGCGGACGCGGGAATCTTTATTTTTCAAATCTTCTTGCAGCTTCTGGATATTCTTGTCCTGATTGTTCTCATTTTCTTGGGCCGCTATCTCGTGGGCTATCAAAACAGCCAGGACAAATGCCAATAATAGGTTAACTATTCTCATATTATGCTCCCGAAAGTTGATGAGATATTATTTCAACAACCCTCTATTAGTATTACGATGGGAATGGGATGCTGATTGCAAGTGTTTTACAGACTTTTCGGAAAGGTGGCTGCGCTACTCCCGTCTCGCCTTGAGCAGAGAAAGCAAGAATTGTTGCAGAAAAAAGAGAAGTAGAGCTATAATACCTTAACCAAAGTAAAGAGCTGATTGACTCGTACCACAACCATCGGATACTTGACTCAAGTCCGAAAGGAGTAAGCAGACCGTGAAGTACTTTATTCTTGCCGGTGTGGTGGGTGTGCTGGTACTTGGTATTTGCAGCGATGCGGTCGCCCAGGAGGAAGAGGAGAAGTTCAAGGAGGACTTTCCCACTAATCTCTGGCCGTTTTTGAGGGTTCTGCGCCAGACAGACAAGTACAGGCTCGAACTGCTCTGGCCGCTGTTTGAGTACGAGCGCAGGCCCGATGGCTACAAGCACCTCGCACTGCGGCCGCTCTACACAAGGACGAAGGACCCCAAGAAGAAACTAAGCTCTTTGAGCCTGGCGTGGCCGCTTTTCTCTATCGCGAAAGAGGCAAATGACACGCGGTTGACCCTGTTTCCTTTGCTGTGGCATGCAAACAGCCCCGAGCGGTCCTATACAGTTGCCTTCCCCGTTTTCTGGCGATACAGGTGGCCTGACAACACCAGGACGGTCGTGTTTCCGTTCTACTGGCGCTGGAGGTGGGGAAAAGACACGACGACGTTTGTTTTTCCATTCTTTTGGCACAACAAGTGGGGAAAGGACTTCACGACAGTAGTGTTCCCCCTTTATGCACGCTGGAGGTCGGAAGGCAGCCTGACGACCGCCATCACCCCTCTTTACTGGCGCAGCCGCAGCTCTACGGGTGACCAAGTCAGTGCTCTCCTTCCCTTCTACTGGCGCAAGGTGGATGGCGCAGGCAACAGATTCACAACCCTGTTTCCGCTGTACTGGGCCAGTCGAATTATTACGGAAGACTACAGCACCGTGCTCTTTCCGGTTTACTGGAGCATGAAAGAAGGTGAATGCAGCCGGTTTCACATATGGCCATTGTTTGGAGTAGATAAGTGGGGCGAATGGTACAGACGTTACTCCTTTCTGTTCCCTTTCATCTGGTACGAGAAATATATTCCACCTTCTGATACAGAGATTATTGAACATGGTATAACCAAGGAGGAAAAGTATCGAGCGACGTTTCGCGTAAACCCGCTCTTTGCGTACCGGAAAGGACCCCGGGCATTGAGCACCTATTTCTTTCCGCTCTATATTTACAATCGGGATTACGATGCGGAGAGCTCAGATTTGTCATTATTATGGCCGCTGTTTCGCCGCGCCAGCAATAAGTCTGAGACAAGAAGCCACCTTTTCCCGCTTTACCATTACAAACACGAGAAGAAAGCTGGCAAGACAGGGTTCTCTTTCCTGTGGCTGCCATTCATAGAGTCCTGGTCACTTTTCCGGTATGAATCCGACAAGCACACGACAAGGAGCCGCTTTTTCCCATTCTATTCTTACGCGCACACCAAGGGCGGTGGCAAGAACTTCTCCCTGCTCTGGCCGTTGTTCACTTATGCCGCCAAGGGCGACAGGAAAAGCTTTGCTCTTCTGTGGAAGCTCTGCGACTATCACAGAGATGGGAAAGGTAACCATCATTTTGCTGTATTTTGGAAGTTTATCAGGGAAGAAAAGCGAGGTGAGAGTTACAGTTTCGAGGTAAACCCCTTCTACTCATACTACAGGCATGGCGAAGATTACAAAGTTGGCATCCTCGGCGGCCTGATATACAGCAAGAAGAAAAGGGGTGCCAAGGTTACCAAACGCATTCTCCTGATTCCGTTCTGAGATCAATCTCGCTCTATGTATACTGATTTCACTTTCCGGCGTGGTGCGGGCGACGTGGCCAAATGCTTTGCTAATTTTCAAGATACAGAGAGTTTTTTGAAGCTTTTATTTCCGCCATCGTTATATTAAAGAAGTACTGCTTTCCTGACCGCACGGGAGGTTACAAGTGAGATTCTGCATTATCTGTGTGAGCTTGTTATTTGTGGTTTTTCTTTCATCCGGGTTCGGATGCAAAGAGCGCGGTGACGATTTGCTTATTGGAGCCGGGGTACAATCTGTCAGCGTGACTGCGCCAAACGGCGGTGAACTCTGGATGGTCGGCGATACGTACGACATCTCATGGAGTACGATTGGCGTGACAGATGTCAGAATAGAGCTGTCCCGCGATGGCGGTGGAAGCTGGGAAGACATAATCGCTTCGGTGCCGGCGAGCGACCTTTCCTACTCCTGGACGGTCACCGATGGCGGGTTAGTCGCTGTGCAGTCGCAATGCCTGGTGCGAGTCAGTGATGCTTCCGACGACACAATCGCAGATGAATCGGACTCTTACTTCACTATCTCGCCGTGGCTTGCGCTGCTGACCGGGCCAAACGGCGGTGAACTCTGGATGGTCGGCGATACGTACGACATCTCATGGAGT
>CAYWBA010000402.1:0-3028 GCA_964455955.1 uncultured Planctomycetota bacterium
AGGAAGTGGAACTGCCCGTTGGCGAAGGCGGGCCTTTCATTGCGCAGGT
The DNA here is from genome assembly GCA_964455955.1 of uncultured Planctomycetota bacterium. Taxonomy (GTDB): domain Bacteria; phylum Planctomycetota; class SKW154; order SKW154; family DAOVDS01; genus CAYWBA01. The sequence continues at coordinate 50 of CAYWBA010000402.1, forward strand.
CTTCAAGCTTGTTTCCGACCCGTATGTCGGCAAGCTGGCGTACTTCCGCGTCTATTCAGATAAACTGACTTCAGGCTCGAGCTTTTTCAACACACGCACGAGCAAGAACGAGAAAGCAGGCAACATTTTCAAGATTATGGGCAAGGAGCAGACCCCGGCGCATGAGCTTTCCGCCGGCGAGATAGGCGCCCTTGCCAAGGTTGAAGACATACAAGTATCGGACAACATGACCACGGGCAATTCAGGCCTTGCTATGCCCGGCATAGAGTTTCCAGTGCCTATGGTTGCTCTTGCAGTTACCGCCAAGAGCAAGAGTGATGCTCAGAAGATAGGCTCTGCCATGAACCGCCTGACAAGCGAGGACAAGACGTTCCTGTTCGAGTTCCGGCAGGAAACAGGCGAGATGGTAATAACAGGCAGCTCAAATCTCCACCTTGACGTTATGCTGGGAAGGCTGAAGGGCCGCTTCGGAATTGAAGTGGACACGAAGATTCCAAAGATTCCTTACAGGGAGACCATTACTGCCAAGGCGGAGTCGCGATACAGGCACAAGAAGCAGACCGGGGGTCGGGGGCAGTTCGGCGAGGTCTTCTTACGCATGGAACCGATTGACAGAGGCGGCGGGCTTGACTTCGTAAACGCCGTCGTCGGCGGCTCCATACCCGCGCGCTTTATCCCGGCGGTCCAAAAGGGCGTCAAGGAAGCAATGCAGAAAGGCGCAGTTGCAAAGTTTCCCGTTCAGGATATCAAGGTCGAGCTTTACGACGGCTCCTTCCATACTGTTGACTCTGACGAGCATTCTTTCCGCATCGCGGGCAAGAACGCGTTTCTCGACGGTATGAAAGAGGCGAAACCCGTGCTGCTGGAGCCCATTGCAGATATTGAGATTACTGTGCCATCCCAGTTTATGGGTGATGTAACGGGAGATTTGAACTCCCGCAGGGGCCGCATTCAGGGCATGGACAGCCTGAGTGATATGCAAATAATTCGTGCAAAAGTGCCGCTTGCGGAGATTGCGACATACTCTACGGAACTCCGCTCCATGACGGGAGGCGAAGGGTCGTACAGCCTGAGCTTCTCGCACTACGACGTTGTTCCGAGTAACGTTGTTACACAGGTACTTGAGAAACTGAAGGCGCAAAAGGAAGAGTAACCAGAAATCCTGAGGTGGGGACTGACTTATGGTAACGTTGGAAGAGTTGCTTCAACAGCTTGTGGAGCGGGGAGGTTCCGACCTCCATATCAGCGCGGGCGCGCCGCCAAAAATCCGTATAGACGGGAAGCTTATCAGTGTTGATACCGAGATACTCGATTCGGAGCAGTCGCAAAAGCTTGTTTACAGTGTTCTGGACAACGACCAGATAGCGCGCTTCGAGAAAGAACTTGAGCTGGATATGTCGTTCGGCATATCGGGGCTTGGCAGGTTCAGGACGAATGTGTTCATGCAGCGCGGCGCCGTCGCTTCCGCCATGCGCCGTATTCCCTGGGAGATATGGAAACTTGACGACATCGGCGTACCAACCGAGCTGATACAGGACATCTGCAACAAGCCCAAGGGCCTCGTCCTGGTGACGGGCGCAACCGGCAGCGGCAAGTCAACCACGCTGGCTTCCATGATTGACTACGTCAACTCAACCCGCAACGAGCACATAGTCACAATAGAAGACCCGATAGAGTTTGTGCACCGCAACAAGGGCTGCCTTGTAAACCAGAGGGAAGTAGGCACTGACACGCGCAGCTTTGTCAACTCCCTGCGCGCGATTCTGCGACAAGACCCGGACGTGGTCCTGATAGGCGAGATGCGCGACAGGGAGACAATAGAAACAGCCCTTACCCTTTCCGAAACGGGCCACCTTACTTTCGCCACGCTCCACACGTCAGACGCGGTACAGACTGTTAACCGTATCGTTGACGTCTTCCCGAGCTACCAGCAGTCGCAGATAAGGACGCAGTTGTCATTCACTCTTACAGCCATTCTCTGCCAGCAGCTTCTTTCCTCAGCCACCGGCAAGGGCCGGGTGCTTGCATGCGAGATAATGATATCAACACCCGCCATACGCAGCCTGATACGCGACGACAAGGTACACCAGATATACTCTGTAATCCAAACCAGCGGCCGGCTGGGCATGAAGACTGCAAACCAGGCGCTTTTTGAACTCTACCAGGGCCGGAAAATCACTTTCGATGAGGCTTTATCCCGGTCAACGGACACAGATGAGTTAAAACGTCTGGCACAGAAGTCCCAGGGTTAGGCAACTTGCATGGAGGTTGCGAAAATTAGCCATGGCAAAGTTTGACAGAAAGTTAAGAACGATTCTCCTTAAGCGCGGTCTGATAACGGAGGAGGACGTGGTCTCCGCACAGACGGCGGCTGAAAAGAATTCCAAAGACTTAAGCACTGTCCTTCTTGAGAAAGAGCTTGTGGGAGAGAAGGACCTCATAGCCGCGGTCTCAAAGGAGATGAACGTCGCGCCAATTGACGTGAGCAAAGTGCTTGTCGACGACGAAGTGCTCGAAGCACTGCCGCAGGACCTTGCAACCTACTACGGGGTACTGCCCATTTCAAAGCTGGACAACGTGCTCACGATTGCCGTTTCAAATCCTTTCGACGTGCTGAAGCTCGACGATGTAAGGATTGTGACAGGCTGCGATGTTCGCCCGGTCGTCTCCACTGACCTCTCCATTCAGGAAGCAATTCGGCGCAATTACAACAAAGAAGGCCAGGCGATGAGCGAGCTTATGGACAACATCGGCTCCGAGGCCGAGTCGCTCTCCATTGAGGAAATTACCAAAGAAGACACCTACGACCTCAGCGACCCCAACGTCATCCAAGGGGCCGACTCACCGGTTGTCAAGCTTGTCAACATGTTTATCTACCAGGCCATCAGGGAAAAGGCATCTGATATTCACATAGAGCCGTTCGAGAAGCGTATCCGCGTCAGGTTCCGCACCGATGGCATCCTGCGCGAGGTCCTCAAC
>CAYWBA010000403.1:0-3011 GCA_964455955.1 uncultured Planctomycetota bacterium
TTGAAGTATCGGCAAGACCGTCCTTGCAGCGGAAACGGGTCTTGAGCAGATGGTCAACCGACTTGACGATGTAGCGGACAACAGGTTCGGGCGTGTAATAGACGCCCCTTCGCTCGCGGACTTCCGGGTCGTAGGATGCAAGGAAAGTCTCGTAGAAATGAAGCACGGGGTCCTGCTTTCCCGAGTGTTTCCCGAATTCTTCAAGAATCTTTGCAAGATCCGAATCCGCAAGAAGGTCTGAAATGTCATTTACGAATCCGGCATAAGGCTCATCATCGAGGTCTGTTCCCATTAGGGAATCCAGCAGCGAGCGAAGGAAGGGGTTTGTCTTCGGAATCTCCGCCGCTGCGCCAATTCGCTTGAAACGCTCTGGCCCTTTGTGGTTGCATCTTGCTGCAAATAAGCCATAGGTTATTGTCTGCGCGAACATATCTGCAAACTGAGGCGTTTTTTCCGGCAGGTCAAGGTCTGGAATAAGTCTTTTGGCAAATACGTTACGGAGGTCTGCAAGCATCCGGGAGGCTTTATCTCTCTCAAACGCCTTGATAACCATATCTCGCACCATGTGCGTAAGCCCGGCCATCCGCACAGCGAGTTCTTTGGGCTTTGTAATCGGTGTGGGTTCATGTGAAAGGAACTCTTCAAGGAGTTGCATTGCTTGCTTGCGCTCCCCTTCTTCCACAAAGAGTTTGCCTGCCGAGCCGGTTGTAGCCAGACACCCCTTCATCCGCCGTTCGCCATCTACATACCAGCGGAATTCGAGGTAGTCTGTAAGAAGGAGATTTGGCAGGCTTTTTATATAGCGTTTGAGTTGCTCAGATTTTTCTGCTTCGCCAAGGTTCTTGTCAACATCTTTTGTCTCAATATGCCCGATTGTAAGCAGGCCGTGCCGGGTGCTGCGTGACACAACAAAATCGGGCGCACCGCACTCCACGCGCTTCGGCTCATTCGTGGCAGTAATTTTGGTGTTCAAGCTTTCAAGCAATTGTTTGAGCGCAGGTCGGTGCGTGTGTTCCGTAGCATTCTCAGCTTTCAGATTATCCGATATGGCCTTGAGGTATTTTTCGAAGACATCTTTCAACCCTTGCCCTCCCGCCAATAGCGCCATACGCATCATAGCGGCACATTGTGGATTTTCAAGACCTTTGTTTCCATGACATTCTAACTCATCACCGCGATTGAGTTCCAACCTTGACATAATTACGACCCTTCATCGGGCGCAAACAGATACACCCGTTCCCGGAAACCTGGGAAAAATTCCCGGCCTGAAAAAAAGACCTGGACGTGAAACCACTAAAAGTAGTAGCTGCGTGTCGTTAGCTGCACTACCTGTTGTTATTAAGTCCTGACTGTGAAAAAAGTTATGGAAAAATTTGATTTTTCGCTTGACATTTATTTTATATTGTGTAAAATATAAAGCAGGGAAACAAGGAGGCCACGCAATATCCACCAGTGGCAGGGAGAACTGAGAATGGCAAAGAGGCCGCCCAAGCTTTACAAAATCGGGGAGGTCATTCAATACGCCGGCCTTTCCCGGCAGACAGTCCACAACTACACGAACATGGGACTGATTCAGGAAGAGACCCGCACCGTACCCGGCAATCACCGGCTCTATCCCGAGACAGTTTTCGACGACCTGGAAGAAATCCAGAGACTCAAGGCGCAGGGCAAGTCCCTGCAGGAGATACGCGGGATTATGGAGGAGACGCGCCGCAGGAGGACAGAGCAGGCGGCACGCGATACTGACGAGAGCTAAGTTTCCGACAGTTACGTTTGAGAGAGGGGAGGATTTATGAGAACAGCCAATGCAAGAGGCTGCAGAGTGCCCGGTTATATGCCCATGACGGAGGAGCAGCGCGAGATGCTCTGGCGAGACTACCAGGTGGCGCATGAGGGGACCCTCCGTAACTCGCTTGTGCTTGAATACATGCCGATTGTCAAGTACCTTGCCGAGGTAATCAATTCCCGGCTGCCCAATTCCGTTCTTGTCGATGACCTGGTCTCCTTCGGGACGTTCGGCCTTCTGGACGCTATTGAAAGCTTCGACATTGACCGCGGCGTCAAGTTTGAGACCTTCTGCGCCGCCCGCGTTCGGGGTGCGATTCTCGACGGCCTGCGTGCGCAGGACTGGGTTCCCAGAATCACCCGCGCCCGCATGCGCAGGTTCCGCAGGACCAGCGAGCATCTCGAGACCGAGCTTGGCCGCAGGCCGACGGAAGAAGAGCTTGCAGAGCAGCTTGGCATGGACATTTCGGAACTGAACAACCTCCTGAGCGAAGTCACATCTGTAAACATTTTCAGCCTCTCCGATTCGACAGGGGACTGTACTGACGATTCCAATCTTCATAACATTGACTATATTGAGGACAACGCCGCTCCCGACCCGCTGGAGGTTCTCCAGAAGCGCGAGATAATGGGTATTGCACGCAACTGCCTGGACGACAAGGAGTTTGACGTCCTTGACTGTTATTACAACCACGAGATGACAATGCGTGACATTGGCGCGAGACTCGGGATGAGCGAGTCTCGTATTTCGCAGATACACTCAAAGGCGATAGAGCGCCTCCGTGAGCACATTTTGCGCTCGGAACGTGTTTCCTGCTAAATAACCCGCTATACAGGCTCAAAAACCCCTCTATTCGCCCCTCCAAGCCCTTGTTGTGCCTTCCACCTACCTGTACTACCATCGCTATAACCCCGGACCCCGTTTTCAACCGCGACAAATGTGCAAAATTTACAAATTTTACTTCCAGGCGGGTGGCATGGGCAATTTGCAACCCCTTGCCAGTAAAGCGTGTTACGGAGACGCGATGTCCAAAAACGGGAAAGCCATTTGTAAATTTTTTGCTGTTTTTAGAGCAGTTTCGCAAATAAGCAAGGCTCATCGTCTTTTTGAAAGCGAATTCCGCGTTTTGGAGTGGCATTAAGTACCGACGCAATCCCACCCAACCGTGCAAACCATCTGTGAAAACCGTCTGTAAACGTCTGTAAATAGCTTGTGTGGTATCACC
>CAYWBA010000404.1:0-3009 GCA_964455955.1 uncultured Planctomycetota bacterium
CGGGCTTCTCCATTATCTCGGCAAGTTCCTTTACCCGCGCATCAAGGTACTCCCGGTCAAGTTGCCCCTTTCTTACCCTAATCAGTCCCCGGACATCGAGTATATCCTGCTCCCTCTCCGAAACTATCTTGTAGAGCACAAGGTCCTCAGCCGTACAGAACCTCACCCCCGTTCCCGCCACCTTGCGCGTCACAGCCCTGCCGATAGCTTCAAGCTCGAACGGCACCATTGCGAATATGATGTCCACTGCAACGCCGCCGGCAGTTTTGACAGGTAACACTCTGGTATCTCTCATAAAAGCCAGTGGCTCAGACGGCGTAATCTAGTAATTCTCCGATACCTGCCTGACAAAATCCTCAACACCTTCCTCTTCAACCCACACTGTGCAATCTACATCTACCGTCGAGCGAGGAAGCCCCCATACCGCGTTCGCTATCCCCCCGATAATCATGTATGGCACCCGCAGCCTCGCCAGGAACTTCGCTATATCCACAACAGCTTGCTCTTGAAGGTTCATGATTCCTTGCTCCCAAGCACAGATAGCGCTTTGCGCATCTTGCGGATGCCTTCAATCTTTGTGGCCAGGTCTTTATGTCTCGCCTCTTCCGGCAGCAGCTCGTAGATTGCGGCAATCCTGCAAATCGCCTCTGCCGCGGAGAGCCTGACCGGATGCGCAGCCTGCCACCTGTTATAAGCGGCAAAACACTCCCGCCTGCGCCTCCAGAGCTGTTTCGTGTTCCTTTTCTCTGAAGATTTCATTAAATTCTATTATACTCTATTCCATGCCCCCGCGCAAGCATTCTCACCTCCCACAAATTCCTCTTGACTCACACCACCGCTCACTACTACACTGCAGCCATACCCGGCCAGGGAGTACAAACAATGACGCCGAAAAGAAAGCATCTCCTTATCATTAGTGCAATTGCAGCGGTTGTCTGCCTGCTACTCATATTCCGGGCGGTGCCAGACAAAAGTGAAAACTATTACAAACAAGGGCTGGAGAAACTTCAAAAAGGCGACTACGACGCCGCCATCGCCGATTTCGACAAGGCAATACAACTGAATCCAAAAGACGCGAAGGCCTTCTGCAAGCGCGGACTGGCCAAAGCACGAATGCCTGACAACTTTGACAGCTCTACCTACGACTTCAACGAAATGTCAAATCTCAAACAGGGCTACGTCCTCTTTCGCAGTAAAGCAAACACAGACAGGGACGATTACGATGGCGCTCTCACTGATTTCAACAAGGCGATACAATTGAACCCGAACTATCCAGAGGCATTCAAGAATCGGGCTTACATGAAAATGGTGAAACTCGATTTCGACAGCGCCCTCACAGATTTCAACAAGGCGATAGAGCTGCACCCGGCTTACGCAGAGGCGTTCTATGGTCGTGGTCATGCTAATCTCGCCAAGGGCGACTCTGAAAGAGCTATTGCTGATTACACAAAAGCTATAGAGATAAAACCTGACTATGCTGATGCGTTCACCTTCCGTGGTTTTGCAAAGTCGTCGAAAGGTGACTACGATGGCGCAATTGCCGACCTCACCGAGGCAATAAGGATAAAACAAAGCCTGGGAGAGTCAGGCTACATCGAGCTTTGCTACCGCGCACTCGTCAAGACAGGTGTTAACCCTGAGGGCGCAATCGCCGATTGCAATGAGGCGATAAGAATAAAAGAAAACCTGGGTGAAAAAGCTGATATGGCATACGGTACTCGTGCACTCGCAAAAGCATTTGGGAAGTGGGACTTTGAGGGCGCAATTGCCGATTTGTCCAAGACAATTCAGATTCGTCCTGATGCCCCGGAATACTACTGTGCTCGCGGCGTTTTCACAATGGGAACCGATCCTGATAGCTCTCTGGCCGATTTTAACAAAGCGATACGCTTGAATCCAGACTTCGCGGAAGCATACTACATGCGCGGCTGGAGCAAGGATATCAAAGGTGATTATGACGGTGCTATTGCAGACTTTAGGAAGGCGCTGGCAATTGCGCCTGAGATGCTGGGCGGCGAGGCATGGTTCCTGCTCGCGGAAACCTGTTCCAAGAAAAAGGACAAAAAGGAGTGTTTCGAAGCATTGAGTAACGCTATTAAGTTGAATCCAGAATATAAGGAGAGGGCATCGGAGGAAAAAGCATTCGACTGGCTGCGGGACGACCCCGACTTCAAACGCCTGATTGGAAAATAGCTGACAGAATCCCCGAGATTACTCCACCAGACGAGTCTTTACTTCTCCTGGTCCTTAAGCCAGCGGGCGACTGCTGTTAGGTCAATGTGTTTGATAGTGCGGAACAGGTCACGCCGGTTGATTATGCGCAATATAATGACTTTATTACCCTCCTGCAAAAAGAGGCTTCTGTAGTTGCCAGTCTTGACTTCCCAGTAATCCGTACCGCGGAGTTTCTTGACCTTGCCCGGCGGCCAGGGTGGTGTGGCAAGGACCCCGAGGTCTTTAACAATCCCGTCCGCGTCGCGTTGGGGAAGTTTGAACAAATCCTGTTTTGCCTTAGGGGCAAGTATAACTGCGCGTTTAGCCACGGCGTTTTTTCAACTCTTTCTTTACTGCTTTGAGGCCGGTGCCGCCTTTCTCCTTATACTCATGGTAGGCCTGGGCAAGCTCGGCAAGAAGTTTCGGGTTGCGGGCAATGATGAACTCCTCAATAGAACCCTCATCAATCGGCACCAGCGCAGCCACAGGTTTGCCGTTCTTGGTGACTATGGCATCCTCCCTGCCAAGCGCTCCGATAACCTTCGAGCCGTTGATTTTCAGCTCACGAATACTTACAAACTTCATTCCAATTCTCCTTGTAGCTTAATTGTCCTACAATAGCATACCACCTTACGGCAGGTTTGTCAATGGAGCAATCTGCCATTTCCCAACTTTCCGCAACAGTCTTGACAGCGAAGATGACGCGTGTTAGTATCCCGCCTTCCGAACGGTAGAGAGAAGAACAGTAGAACAGTTAAAATCGGAGATTTTCACGGGGAGCGCATTGGAAAAGCT
>CAYWBA010000405.1:0-3000 GCA_964455955.1 uncultured Planctomycetota bacterium
AGTTGATGTGTGTTGTAATCAACGGGAAGATTGTGAGATTGGTGGCAGAAGTCAAGCGGCGAAAGTGTGAGTGAGAATGGCAGGGAAAAAACCAGAACCCGGGTGTGCAGATCCCGAAAACGAGGCTGAGGATTACAAGGGCTACAGAGGCAAGGGGAGGGAAGCACTCAGGGCGTACGGGGTGAGGGTCTGGAGTGATGTAATTGTAAGAACCAAGAAGGGCGAGTTCAGGGGCATAATCCTGCCACGCTCCGAAATCGAAGATGACCTGCACATAGTCCTCAAGCTCAACTCCGGCTACAATGTCGGCGTTGCAGTCGCGGGGCTACAAGATGTGAAGGAAGTAGGGCGCAAAGTGGGGCGTTACAAAATACCTGAGAAGGAGTTTCCACATGACCCGTCAAAGGCCCATGTGACGCTGCTCGGGACGGGCGGAACAATTGCGAGCCGTCTTGATTACCGCACCGGTGCTGTGATACCCGCGTTTGCGCCGGGTGAGCTGTACTCTGCAGTGCCCGAGCTGGCTGACATATGCAACCTTAAGACCGAGAAGCTCTACGGTGTGTTCAGCGAAAACATGGGACCTGAGCAGTACAAGACAACCGCGAAGGCAATAGGACGCGAGATCGAGAGGGGCGTTGATGGAATTGTCATTGGCCACGGCACCGATACTATGCACCACACTGCCGGAATACTCAGCTTTATGTGCCAAGACCTGCCGGTGCCGGTGGTAATTGTGGGCAGCCAACGGTCAAGCGACAGGCCGAGTTCCGATGCGGCGCTTAACTTGATAAACGCGGTGCGTACGGCGGCGCTCTCTGACATTGCAGAGGTCGTAGTTGTGATGTTTGGGCCTACGAGTGATGAGTACTGCCTGATTCACAAGGGGACAAGGGTGCGAAAGATGCATTCGAGCTACCGTTCCACGTTTCGCACCATAGGCGATATACCGATCGGCTCCGTTTCACCGGCGGAGTTCAGATATTTCAAGAGAGACTACAGGCGGCGGGACCCAAACAGGCAGGTGAAGATAAACACGGCCTACGAAGAGAAAGTGGCAATTGTCTACTACTATCCCAACATGATGCCTGACATGATAACCTCGCTTATCGAGAACGGCTACAAGGGTATTGTGATTGCGGGCACAGGACTCGGGCACGTGAACAAGCCGCTGTATGAGCCGCTTCGGCAGGCGGTCAAGGCTGGCATTTTTGTGGTCATGACGGTGCAGACGCTTTGGGGCTACGTGCACATGAACGTCTACGACACGGGGCGCGACCTTCTTCAGATAGGGGTAATACCACTTGAGAACATGCTGCCTGAGGTGGCCTACATGAAGCTCTGCTGGGTTCTTGGGCAGACGAGAGACCCTGAGAAGGTGCGTGAGATGATGCTGATGCCGATAGCGAATGAGATTACCGAGCGCGAGCCGCACAACGGGTACCTGATACTCCAGGGAGGTATACCGGAGGTTGAGGAGTTTGTGCAGAGTATTCTGAAGTAGGTATTCACTCGGGGGGATAGAGTTGAGTTCGCGAACGGAGTGTTTGGGACCAACTGCTTACTTGCGATTCGGTCCCCTGACTGCTTCTTCAAATGCCTTTTCTCTGAGGCGGTCAATTGTCATTTCAAGCGACTTCAGGGCAGGAGTCAGCACCTCAACCACTTCCTTGATAGTCCTGTACTTTCTGCCCAGGTTGAGCAGTTTATCATGGAGCTTTTTGGCTTCTTCCAGCTCGGCAACTGTAAACTTTTTCGTTGCCGCCGCAATGTCCTCTTTAGCGCTTTCAAGCGCTGCAAGGGCCTCCTTGAGCGTGCGCAGGCGCTTGGCTTCGGAAAGCCCTTTTTCGGCAAACGTTGCAAACCCCTTGTATTTTTCCGAGAACGAGTCCCACAGCTTGGCGGCTGCCTCGTGGTCTTCCTTGGCGGTCAGTTCGTCGGCGGCCTTTTTGGTTTCATCCCATTCCGCCCGGGCTTCGGCCTCCCAGAGGTCCCACCATTCTGAACTTGTTTCCCGGATTTTGTCTTCGAGAAGGGAGTTGACAGTTCCGCCATCTGATATTGCATCAAGCTTTTTTATTACGCCAGCGTAGTCCTTGGGGTAGTTTTTGCCATACTCAAGCGCCTGGTCGTATTTTCTCATGGCGGACAACATTCGTGGCGAAGGCGCATGCTCTCTCTGAGGGACGGGGTCCGCCTCTGGCGGCTGCTTGTCGGGCCTTTCCGTCGTTGCCCGGGAAGGCTTTTTGTAACCGCGCTTTCGGGCAGGAGAGGTATTCCTTCGAGTCGTTGCCACCACGAGAATGACAAGCACTGCGATGATGACGCAGACAATCAGCACAAGGCCCAGCGGGCTTTTCCTGGCAGCGCGGCCGGGCAGGTAGCTGATTGCATCGTGTTCACCTGTTTTTTCGCGGCGCGGGTGCCGGGCGATAGTCGTGGTGGACTTCTTCTTCGGACGATGGCTGCGGGCATGTGGTTTGTGAGGCTGGTGGACGGCTGGCTCTTCGGGCAGTTCTCCCTCAGCTCTGAGCAGCCTGACGCACTCGGCGCAGTAAGCCTTGTCGCCAAGCACAAGCGCCCTTTTCCATTCTATGTTTTCGGGCTTAATGCGGATTCCGCACCTGTCGCAATAATGCACAAAGACGGACAAGGTGAGCCTCCTCCATATAATCTATTAATATTATACCACGTCGGGGGCATGACCTCAAGATAAATTCTTGCTGTAGTGTTGATATGCGTGCGAGACAGTCTTGTTGGTAGAAAAATAGATGTACAATGATGCTAACCAGCTTACAACAGAATAATCGCAGGAATCATAGAGCAGCGCTTCTGGGCTCCCATGTCCACCTCCGTGACCTTGTCCCTGCTGGGTTTTCCAACACTTGCAACTGAGGCCGCTCAGCGTGTTGGTAAACAGCTTTCTTATATGTGCGTATCTCTCCTCTGGTCGTGACTGGATATGCGAAAAGCCCGGCTGCAGTCCGGAGGCCGGCTCTA
>CAYWBA010000406.1:0-2997 GCA_964455955.1 uncultured Planctomycetota bacterium
TTGCAGAAGCAGCTTGACAATCTCCCGGTCGCTGAACTGGTAGGAGACCAGGTCGAGCCTGTCGGCAGCGTCAAGCACGTTAAGCAAGGCGGTGGTGTCGTGAACCTTCAGTTCCGCCTTGTTGCGCCGAGAGACCATTGCGGATGGTAGGTCGAGGGTGACCTCACTGTCAAAGTGTGCCTTCCAGACGTGCAGTATCCTTTCCCTAATTGCCTGCCGGCGCTCCAGGAGCTTGTCCATCTCTGCCTCGAACTTCTTGTACATCTCGCGCAGCTCATTGCGTCGCGCCGCAGTCTCAGCCCGCATCTTCCTGTTGAGGGCGAGTATCGCCTGTGTAAGAGGTAAGTCCTCTTCCTTCAAAATCCTGTCTATTTCCTCTTCGGGTGACATCGCATGTTTCTCCAAAGGCAGTCAAGCGCTGAGAGTATTGCCTTGCGTATCGCATCATAGGCTGGCTGCGTGATCGGCTTGAAATACGGGTACTCGATGCCGCGTTTGGATTTCGACTTGGGGAAAGTAATGAATATCTCTCCGTCTTCGCTCCGGCGGATGACTATGTTGTTGAGCAGGACAACACCATCATAAACGCAAGAAGCCCAACCGATAAGCCCGCTCTCGGGGTTCTGCGCCAGCCTGATTTTCACTTCAGAAATATTCATATCGCTGTTTGTATCCGCCTTCCTATTGGTCACTCGGGATCACCCACGAACGCAGGAACTCCTTCTTCACCAGGTGCACGCCCATTATGGCTTTCCGGTCGTCTGCGAACTTCGCCATCTCTTTCAGTTCTTCAGGGAAGTAAATCACAAGGCCCGGAAATCGCTTATTGAGCAGGCCGAGTTTCTTCCTGTCGAGGCAGACCAGGAAGGGGTCGGGGTCTTCCGGCCAGATGACCTTCAGGTAATCGCGCCTGGGCACAAGCTCTACTTCCACCGATTTCTCACATGGCTTCGAGATGGCGGCATTCTTTGCCCGGTTCATTATGCCTGCAATCTCCATTTGCCTTCCTCAAACCATACCGCGAAAGCTGGCCAGTCTACCTCACCTCAGGAACTTGGCTTCAAACACCACCATGAAAATCAGCAAACCTGTCTCACTCCGAAAGACTGACTTCAAAATCTTCGTGGTAAGGTTTCATCTCCTTTGATTCCAACAAGTTGCGTCCAAAATGCGCTAAACCCTAACATGAACGAGTACCTTTCACACTTAGCGCGGGAACCAGACTTCCTCACGTCTTCACGATGACCTCTCAAAAGGGGTCTTGATGGTAAGGTGAGGCGAAATATCGAGCTAAGTTGTTGCAAACAAACAAGATAGAACCTTACCATGAACTTTTCAGACACCCCTCAACTACCCCCTTTCTTTTCTCCGGCTCTCTTACCCAAAAAGTCAGGATGGTATTCGAGGAGCTTCCTCAAGAACTTGTTCATCTTCGGCGTTTTCCTGTAGCCTTCTCGCGTGGTGTCGATGAGACTGTATTTCTTGAGAAGGCGAATGGTGAGCTTCAGGGTTTCCGGGTCGCACCCTACTATTTCGGCTAGGTGGTCTCGCCTGATGATTTCCTTGTTGCGCAGGACTGCGATGGTTTGAGTGAAGTACCCGGCACCATCTTCAACGCCTGCATGTTTCTCATTGGCCTGCTTTTTCAAGAACTCCGCTTCGATATCCTCATAGTCAAGAAGCTGGCTTTCGGACTTCTCGATAAAAGAGCGCTCATCGAGTTGGCAGTTCTCCGCACCATAAAGCTCGTCTGTGAAGAAGACAGCGGCATATACGTGCTCAGGCTTGACAATCAGCTTGGAGAAGTCGGCGTTGCTGGAGACGTTGAGCACGGCGAAGGCAGCGGCAGTCCGGGCGAGCTTGTTGCGTGCATCCGACAGAGTGACAAGCGGTATCTTGGTGGCGTACCCGTACTTGTCAGATAACTCCTCTGCCTCCTGCAGGCATATGCCTGTGGCCTCATCTGTAAACTCAATTTGCTCTGGCTTTAGATTCCAGGCCCAGAACACCACCGCGCGGAGCATTTCCGGCGTGACCTTAGGTTTCCCGCCGCTCTCGTGAGGCTTGTTTATGAAGGAGAGGTCCTTGATGTCGGCGTAGTTTGCGAGAACGGCGAGGTCAGTCCGGCGGATAACGGTCGGCGGGAATATCATCAGCGCGTCGCACCCGAACGAGAACTCGTCCATCACGCTGTCCTTCTTGGGATTGCCTATCATGACCAGCCGCGTCTGGCTCTCGTAGCCGTTCGAGAGCACGCGGTCTATCTGCAGGAACCCTTCTTCCATAGCTTTTGAAATGGTGCGCAGATCCCGCTCGGTGATGAACTGCACCTCGTCAACAGCAAGAAGCCTACGCGTGTTGGCAGGATACCGCCCCACGCGGACCTGCCAGCCTTTCTGCTTGTGCTCCACGAGCGCATAGGCCAGGCCTGTCCTTGAGCCGGTCAAACCGGAGAGAATATCGCCCACGCCGACATACTCGGATATTGCCTGGTAGGTCTGGCTCTTGCCGCTGCCGGCATCACCAAGCACGATGGACACGAGCCAGCCGCGAATGAGCCGTCCGTTGAAATAGAGCCAGCGTGGTGAACAGTAGGTAAGCAGGATGGCGGTGAGTATCTCCTCTCGCTCGTAAATCCTGGTGACGTTGTCCCGGAGGTCATCGAGAATCCCCTGAAACTCAAGTGCCTGGAACGCGCGCAGATGCTCGATGTTGTCGGCCACGCGAAAGCGTTCATAATCGTCCTCCTGAGGCACGAGGCTTTCAATCAGGAGTGTTACCAACTGGGTCTTGGGATGTGATTTCACCCACCCGACGGCAACATAATCCCCGGGCTTCGGGTGCTCGGAACTTAGGTAGTAAACCCTTTTCTCTATCAGTTCCTGCAGCTTCCCGTCTATCAACTGGATGATTTCGCCGCTCTTGTCGCGCGTCTGGGAGATTCTCCTGACTCGCTGGTGGCAGAAGAACTCCTTGACCGTGGTACGCTTCAGAACT
>CAYWBA010000407.1:0-2968 GCA_964455955.1 uncultured Planctomycetota bacterium
CTTAGCTTCGCGCATGGTGACGGAGCGGATGACCTTCTTGACCTCTGGTATGTTTGTGGGAGTTATGGAGAAGTTTTCAAGGCCCATGCCCAGGAGCAGGATGGTGATGATGACCTCGGCGCCCATTTCGCCGCACATGGCGACTTCGATGCCGCAGCGTTTACCGCTCTGGATTGTTTCGCGCAGGAGTCGCAGGATTGCGGGGTGAACGGGCTGGTAGAGTTCTGCGACGCGTTCGTTGACCCGGTCAACGGCGAGGCTGTACTGGATAAGGTCGTTGGTGCCGATGGAGAGGAAGTCAACTTCGCGTGCGAGGATGTCAACGGTGAGGGCGGCTGAGGGCACTTCGACCATCGCCCCGACCTCGATATCCGGGTTGAAGGAGATTGACTGTTCGCGGAGGTCTTCCATTACATCGGAGAGGACCATTTTGGTTCTTCGGACCTCGTCCACGGAGGATATCATTGGCAGCATAATCCTGAGGTTGCCGAACGGGCTTGCGCGCAGCATGGCCCTGAGCTGGGTTTTGAACAGGTCGAGGTGCTGGAGGCAGTATCGGATGGAGCGGCAGCCGAGGAATGGGTTGGATTCGCGCATGGCGGCCAGGTTGCCGGGCACCTTATCTGCTCCGAGGTCCAGAGTCCGGATGACGACCGGCCTGGAGCCCATTTTTTTGAGTGCTTCGCGATAGGTGCGGAACTGCGCGTCCTCGCCGGGGGCGGTACTGTTTGTGAAGAGGAACTCGGTGCGGTAGAGGCCAATGCCGTCCGCGCCTGCGGATAAGGCGCTGTCAACTTCTTCAGGGAACTCGATGTTTGCGAGCAGTTTCAGGCGGCAGCCGTCGAGAGTCTCGGCGGAGAGGGAGTGGAGGTATGCGAGCTTACGCTCGAATTCCTTGAAGTCTCTCTCGAGTATTTTGTATTTTTCGAGCGTGTGCTGGTCGGGGCTGATTATGACGAGGCCGTTTGTGCCATCCACTATGATGGTATCGCCGCCGGAGATATCGGCGGTGATGGAGCCGAGGCCAACCACGGCGGGTATGCCGAGAGCCCTTGCGACGATAGCGGTGTGGGAGGTACGGCCGCCGGAGTCAGTTGCGAAGCCCACCACCTTGCTTTTTTCAAGGCTCGCGGTCTGTGAGGGGGTGAGGTTGCGGGCGATGACGATGACTTCGTTTTCGAGGTTCTTGATGTTTTCGCGCCGCTGGCCGATGAGGCTTCGGAGGATACGTTTCTCGATATCGTAAATATCGTCAACGCGCTGGCTGAAGAAGGGGTTTTCGACAGAGCCGAGTGACTTGGCCTGTTTGCGGAGCGAGCGGCTTACGGCGTACTCGGCGGTGAACTTATTGTTACGGATACGGGACTCGGTTTCCTTTCGGACCTGGCGGTCATCGAGAATGGCCATGTGGAAGTCGAAGATGGCGCCGTACTCGGGGCCGACCGATTCTGTAGCCTGGTCGCGGAGCTTCTGGATTTCGGAGCGGGCAACTTCGAGTGCCTGCTTGTAGCGGTTAATTTCGTCTTCCACCTGGTGAGGCTCGATAAAACGCTGGGGAATCCTGAGTTCCTCGCTGTCGAGGACGAAGGCCTCTCTGACCACGAAGCCAGGGGAAACTGATATGCCTTTCTTTATTTCCATTGTCGAGTCTTAATCCAGGTTACCGGTTTGCATTGCAGGCCCAGCCGGAAAGCGGGCTTTCCAAGAGGAGGCAGTCATTCTTTGAAGCCGCTTTCAACAAGCTTCACAAGGACTTTGACTGCCTGTTCTGCGTCTTCGCCCGAGGCGGAAATTACGAGGCGCGAGCCTTTTTCCGCAGCCAGGGTAAGGATTTCAATAACGCTTTTACCGTTGACTAACATTCCATCCTTGGAAATAGTTATCTCCGACTCGAATTTGTTCGCGGTTTCGACAAACTTGGTTGCCGGCCTGGCGTGCAGGCCGTTTTCCGTGGGCAGAGTTATTTCCGCCTTTAATTTCACGCAGAGCCTTTCTTTTCCTTGAGCAAGAAGCTCTCAGGGCTGAGTATTGAGACAAGCAGTTCCATAAGGAGACCGGCTTCCTTGACGGCCTCGTGTCTTGCGAAGTAGTTTCGGCTGATTATGTCACCCTCGACAAGCTGGAAATCCCTGTCCTGAAGGTTTTCGGTGTCTATTCGCACGGAATACTGCCCGTTTCTCATATAGCGCTCGGCCAGCTCACGGGGCACTTCTCCCGTGTTGACAACGACGAAGTCGAAAAAGCCTTCACAGGAGTGTTTCTCGACAGCCTCGAGGTGTTCACTGGCCCTGTATCCCGCCGTTTCGCCCGGCTGTGTCATTACGTTGCAGACGTAGACGCGGGGCGCCTTTGAGGCGAGCGCAGTCTCGGCAATGCCGTCCACGAGCAGGTTGGGTATGACGCTTGTGTAGAGGCTGCCAGGCCCGAAGACGAGCATATCGGCCTCGGTAATGGCCTCGATAACCTCCGGGTTGGCGGCACCGGGTTGGGGTTTGAGCTCCACTTGCCTGATGGGTTTTCCGCTTTTGCCTATTGCCGCCTCGCCTGTGGTTTTTGTTCCATCGGAGTGAGAGGCGACGAGGGCGACCCTGTCGAGGGTTGATGGGATGACTTTGCCCCGGACCTTCAGGATTTTGTTCGCTTCCTGTATTGCGCTCCCGAAGTCGCCTGTTATGCGGGTAAGGGCTGTAAGGAGGAGGTTGCCGAAGGAGTGGCCGTCGAGGTCCGACTCCTGGAAGCGGTACTGGAGCAATTCCGTCATGAGCGGTTCCGTATCCGCAAGGGCGGCGAGGCAGTTGCGGATGTCGCCGGGAGGAGGGACGTCGAAGTCGCGTCTGAGCCTGCCTGAGGAGCCGCCGTCGTCACAAACGGTGACAACAGCCGTGACCCGGTCGGTATAGGCTTTGAGACCCCTCAGGAGGTTGCTTAATCCTGTGCCGCCACCGAAGGCGGTGATTCGGGGCATATA
>CAYWBA010000408.1:0-2966 GCA_964455955.1 uncultured Planctomycetota bacterium
CCGGATGTCTACCAGAAACGGGCGCAAGATAATAAGCAATCGGCGCCGTAAGGGCAAGAAGAGGCTTACGCACTGAGGGTTATAACAGTGCCTGTCATAGACTTTCACCTTCATGTCCTTTCTTCTTATGAGGACTGGACCGAAGAAGCGCACAAGCTTATCCGCAGGTATAACCCCGCTTTCTACGATGACTCTCAGGAATCGCTGTCAGTTGAGGGCGTAGTGCGTCTGTTAGACGAAGATGGTGTTGACTACGCCGTCGTGCTGCCCGAGTACGCGCCGCTTACGCACGGCACCACAACGAATGAATACGCCCTCGAGCTGTGCGCCAAGAGCGAACGCTTGATACCTTTCTGCAACATAAATCCGTATCTTGTAACACACCCCGGCAAAGAGCTTGCGAGGCTTGTCGAAACCCACGGGTTCAGGGGGGCCAAGCTCCTGCCGACCTATAACCACTTTTACCCCAACGAGCCGCGGGTTTACCCGCTCTACGCCGAAGCGCAGGCACGCGGGCTTCCCGTGATTGTGCACACAGGCTCGTCTGTCTTTCACGGCGCAAAGCTCAAGTACGGCGACCCGCTCTTCCTTGACGAGGTTGCCGTGGACTTTCCCGAGCTTAAACTGCTTATGGCGCACGGGGGCCGCGGGTTCTGGTACGACCGGGCCGCCTTTCTCGCGCGGCTGCACGAAAACGTCTACATAGACCTTGCAGGCCTTCCCCCGGCCAACTATTTCAAGTACTACCCGGACTTCGAGAAGTTAACTGACAAGTTGGTATTCGGCTCTGACTGGCCTGCAGCGCCACACCGAAAAGCCAACATTGCAGCAATCCGGGCGCTCCCTATTGACCAGGATGCCAAGGAGAAGATTCTCGGCCTCAACGCCGCGAAACTGCTGGGACTTACTTAGCAGGTGGCGGTGAACCGGGTGAGCGCCTCAGATGCTTTGGGCTGACATATGCAGATATTCAAGATAATCACGCTCGGCTGCAAGGTGAACCAGTGCGAATCGCAGCTTCTGCGCGAGCAGCTTAATGGCCAGGGACTTCGGGAAGCCGCGCCGGGCGAGAATGCAGACCTGTGCATTGTCAACACCTGCGCTGTCACTGCCACTGCGCAGAGCAAGTCACTCAAGGCATTGCGCAAGCTGGAGCGCGAGAACAGCGCGGCACGCATGGTTGCGATAGGCTGCGGCGTAACTGCCGCCGCTGAGCGCTACACCGAAGCCGACCTCCTGGTGCCCCAGGACAAGAAGAGCGACGCAATCTTCAGAATACTGGGCGTGGAAAGCCCCGTCGTTACGGCAAGCAGCTTTTGCGGTCATGCCCGCGCGTTTCTCAAGGTTCAGGACGGCTGCGACTCTTTTTGCGCATACTGCATAGTTCCTTACCTGCGGGGTCGGCCACGTTCAAGACCGCTTGAAGAGATAGAGCGAGAAGCACGCGCATTTGCCGCAAGCGGTTACAAGGAACTTGTTATCTGCGGAACCAACCTGGGACTCTACGGGAAAGATGCGCCCGAAGGCCCGGACCTCAGCGGACTTGTCGAGGGGCTTCTTGAGCTTGACCTTTTCCCGAGGATAAGGCTCTCAGGGATTGAAGTAACGGAGATTGACCGGAGGCTGATTGCGCTCCTCACGCAGGAGAATGCGCTGTGCCCACACATGCACATCCCGATTCAAAGCGGTTCGGACTCTGTTTTGCGCGACATGGGCCGCAACTACACGGTCGGCGAATACCTTGGAGTTGTTGACAGCCTGCGCCGTGGTGACAACCGCGTCGCCATTACAACCGATGTGATTGTCGGGTTCCCGACCGAAGGTCCGGAAGAGTTTGAAGAAACAATGCAGACTGTACGCAGGGCGGCATTCAGCCGCCTGCACGTTTTCCCGTACAGCAGGCGAGAAGGTACTGCCGCAGCTCAAAAGTGGAACTCAGGGCCTGCCCGCGAGACATCTCTGCGGTCGAAAGAGCTTATAGCATTGGGCGCAGAGCTTGCAGAATCCTACAGTGCGCTTTTTGACGGCGAGACTGTCAGGGTGATTGCTGAATCAAGCGCGCCGAACGGTGCTCTCACAGGTTATACAGATTACTATGTCAGGGCGAACGTAAGGGGAGCCGGAATACCCCTGGGCTCACTGGTCGAAGGGACTGCAAGGTCAGGGAAGAAAGGCTTTCTGTCTGTTACACCATGCGCTGGAACTCCCGCGCTGCTTCGGAGGTATGATTGAAACAGGACAGCGATTTTATAAGCAGGTTTGGCAAAGAAGCGGCCGCAATTCTTGAGGCTGTTGACAAGTATGAGAGCTTCCTTATTACAAGCCACATTTCTCTCGACGGCGACGCGCTGGGCAGCGAGCTTGCGTTTGCGCGGGTCCTTGAGAAACTCGGCAAGAAGGCGTGGATAGTGAATGAAAGCGAGTCACCTCACTTTTTCGATTTCCTGCCGGGAATTGATAAAATAATGCTGTGGCCCTCCTTGCCTGAAGAGGACTGGGAGGCGGTTATCGTACTGGACCTGGGTAAATGGTCGCGAATGGGCAAGGTGCAGGAGGCAGTTTCCCGCAAAAAGCACTTCATTATAGACATTGACCATCACCGCTCCAACAAAGGATGTGGAGATGTTTCATTGATAGTCCCTGACCTCAGTTCAACCGGTGAACTGCTCCTGGAACTCTTCAAGTGGGCGAATCTGCCGATAGACCGCGAAACCGCCCTTTTGCTCTACGCTGCTATTTTGACCGACACGGGAAGGTTCTCATTCGACAACACAACGGTCCAGACGCACCGGAACATTGCCTTTCTTATGGACTTTGGCATAGACGTGCAGTACGTCAGCAAAAACGTTTACCGGCGTAAAACCATGCCCCAGATGGAGCTTTACGCGAGGGCGCTCGCAAGCCTGTCCCTTAACCAGGATGGCCAAATCGCATGGATGGTACTGAGGCGGGAGGACTTCGACAAG
>CAYWBA010000409.1:0-2950 GCA_964455955.1 uncultured Planctomycetota bacterium
CTGAAGGTTAACAGAATCAGGGGTTGTAGAATGGCATGGTTATGAAATGCAGCGTTTGCGGGACATTCAGCCTGTTGGCCTGCAGGATGCTTCGGGCAGGGTTTTGCGACCGATGCAGGCAGGAGAATTAACATTACCAGTATTTACACCTGTGTGGTTTGCGCAATGTGATACAGGCCATGTGTTTCAGCGTACCGGTGGCGTCTATCGCAGGCAAGCCGCGTCCTTCAGGGCGCGGGTATATTTACACCCCGCGGCTCCCGAAAAGATGTTGCAAGATTTTGCAACATCTTTTACAGCGCCGGAGACTGTTTTTCAAGGGGAAACACCCTTTCAAACTGTTCGCCCCAGCGGGAAGATTAACATTAACAGGTATTGCAAGCCGCGGGGTTGCAAACCCTCTTGGCACCGCTTGCGGGCGACTTGCGGGGAAGATGAAGTTGGTACAGTTATGTCGTTGTAAAAGGTGACAGGGCAGGTTGTACCTGCCCGCGGGTGTATTTACGGGCTTTGCGTCCATGGGTAGCCGGGAGCCCGTACCGTGTCCGGGTTGTCCTGGAAGCCCCGCCGTTCACGGCGGGGGTGATTTTACAGACCCCCGCGCTGAAGCACGGGGCTTCTTCGCAGAAAAGAAGTTACGCAATTTGCATCTGAACGCGCCGCCAGTTCAAATCCAATGCGACCTGGGATCTCGACATCGAGAAGGAAAAATACTGGAACGACGAAGAGGGGTTTCACACTTGCAGTAGATGTATCACCTTAGTATCATACCAAAGAGAATCCCGACCGACATAAACCCTTATTTTCTGAGTGAGATTCGACCAGAAAAGGCTCGATATGGTAGATGAAGCAGCAGTTCTCATCGCGTTTGCAATTTGCGTGGTTCTGCCATCCACGCTCGTTTATCTCGCGGTTGGGTATCCTAAACGCAAATGGCTGTTCTGGACCACGGCCTGTCTTGTGAACCCGGGTCTGTTGTTACTTCCTTTCTTGGAGTTGTTTTCCGCCACACACAAGCTTGAAAACTTAGTGCGGGGGGTATACGGGACGGCAATGCTGACCAGTGGGCCAGGTGGATTGCTGGTGTCTGCTCTATGCGGGGGTTTTGAGGGCAACTTCCCTGCCGACAAGAACTGGAGCTATTTCATAATTCTCCTAATCACTCTGTTCGGTCAATGGGTTGGCATATGGTTCCTGGGAAGGCGAATGCTCCGTGACGGACACAAAGCCTTGGGGACGAGAGGTGTTATTCTCGGTTTCATTTTCTTCGGCATGTTTGTGATTGGGCTTGTCCACGGTTTATTCTTTGCATTAACCCATTCGTGAGTACCTGACGGCATTCGAACCTCTCTCAACCTGCATTTGCCATCGAAATGCGTTGGCGGCGGGGCAGGCTTGAGGTCGGTTGCGTGGTTCCAAAACATAGTCTTGCCAGTTCAGGTTCCGGGCAGTACAATATCTCCTTCGAAAAAATCCAATCGGGTGGGGAGGGGGTTTGGACGAGAAGACGCGCAATTCGTACCTTGCTCAGGGGGTTGTGCTTCTCTGCGATGCTATCGGCAAGAGCGAGGCGGTCGAGGTGTTAGCGCGGATTGAGTACCTTGCGCTACACAGGCCGGGTGAAGAAATCAGGTTTCTTATCAACTCGCCTGGCGGGCAGGTAAAATACTCGCTTGCTATTTACGAGGCTGTAAAAGGGCTTTCAGTCCCTGTCGCCACCGGGTGCGCGGGCATGGCAGACGGGTCGGCCGCGCTGCTGCTTGCATCAGGCACAAAGGGCAGGCGCGGCGCGCTGTCGCATTCGGTAATCCATGTGACAGATATATGGCGCGCCAGGGACGGGATAGATAAGCCTGAGCAGATTGAAGAGGTTGAAAGAATCAGGAAGCAGCTTGCCAAGACCTGGGCGGAATGCACCGGCCGGCCGGAGAAAGTAGTATCTGGCTGGATGAGTTCGCAGAAGAGGTTTACCGCAAGCGAGGCTGTGGAAGCTGGGATTATTGATTTTGAAGTTCCTGGAGCGGACACGCTTGGAGGTGGTGATGTCGATATTCTTGGACTGTTTCGACCCTGCGGCGATTGAGCGGCTCTCGCATCTGGGCGTGGTTTCGGGCGTGACCACGAACCCGAACCTGATTTCCCGCGAGACAGAGCCGTTCAACCTCAGGGAGCGAATCGAGAAGATATGCGCGGCGGTGAGCGGCCCGGTGGCTGTCGAGACTACTGCAAGCGAGGCTGCGGCAATAGTAGCGCAGGGGCGGGAGTTTTATTCTTGGAACCCGAGCCAGATTGTAATCAAGGTTCCCGTGAGTATGGCGGGATATGAAGCTATCGCACAGTTTGAGAGGAAACACTCTATCCCGACGATAGCGACGTGTATTATGACGTTTGCGCAGGGCTATGCCGCGGCCCTGGCGGGCGCGCACTATCTCGCCGTATTCTGGGGCAGGATGAGGGAAGCGGTAAGCTCGCCGGAGGAGGCTGTAATACTGCTGCGTGAAAGGATTGAGAGCGAGAAGCTGCGGTGCAGCATTCTGGCCGCCTCGATTCGCGGGCCGCACCATGCGGTAGAGGCTCTTTCCGCCGGTGCGCACATTGTGACTGTTTCGCCGCAGGTCTTAGAAAGCCTGCTGAAGCATCCCGGCACTGACGAGACGGTGGCGCGATTCGCCGAGGACTGGCGTTGCGCGCGCGAGCGCGGGCTGATGTCGTGACCTGCTGCATGGCAGAAAAGAAGAGGGACCAACCACAGAGGTTTGTTCCTTTTTATGTCAGCAGTTTTTTGGCGGTTATTCAGCTTCCCCGCCGCCGCCGGCCTTGAGTTCTTCAGCCCTTTTAATTTCAGCTTCGAGCCATTCCCTGACAACGTCGCCCTGCATGAGTTCGCCAAGCTGGCTGTCGAGGTCATCGGTCTCCACGAGCATTATCCAGCCTTTGCCGTAGGGGTCCT
>CAYWBA010000410.1:0-2947 GCA_964455955.1 uncultured Planctomycetota bacterium
CGAGCAGGAGCTGACCCTTGAGCTTATGGAAAACAAGGGAGAAGTGCTCGAGGCCATTGAGAACGCCCTGACCAAGATTAAAGAGGGTGGGTACGGTATCTGCGAAACATGTCAGAAGAAAATAAAGAAGGCCAGACTCGAAGCAATACCCTACGCGCGTTATTGCATTTCCTGTCAGGAGAACGAGGAAAAGGGCGACAGGGAGCACTGATAAGCAAGCGCATCCTGTTCCTGATTATTCTCGGTACCACGCTGGCGGCCGACCTCGTAACCAAATGGGCCGCCTTCCGTTATCTGAGTTTCGAAAAACGTCTGCATGTGATTCCAGGATGCTTCGCGCTACGGAATGTGTGGAACCCCGGCATACTCTTTGGAGTTAAAGCTCCCCCGTGGTTTACCTTCATTGTCTCGGCCGTAGCTACTGTCATAATCATATGGTACCTGGTTACCAGGCGCGGCCGGCCAGCCGTGATTCAGGTTTACCTCGCACTGCTGCTCTCCGGCGTCCTTGGCAACCTCTATGACCGCCTCACATTCTGCAAGGTCAGAGATTTTATTGAGCTTCACATTCGTGACGCTGCCAGCTGGCCAAACTTTAACCTTGCTGATGCGTACCTTGTCATC
This sequence comes from uncultured Planctomycetota bacterium, assembly GCA_964455955.1. GTDB lineage: Bacteria > Planctomycetota > SKW154 > SKW154 > DAOVDS01 > CAYWBA01. The sequence continues at coordinate 625 of CAYWBA010000410.1, forward strand.
GGCGTGGCACTTGCCCTAATCCAGGTTATCCTGACTGGCGACCAGGCCAAGAAGAACAGCGCGGAAGGAGAGAAGCCGAACTCCAAAGGAATCGGGGAGGGCGATAAGCCAAAGGCAGATGTGCCTGCAAAGTGATTAAGAGGCTCTAAGTTACCTGTTGGAGGTACAAACAGGTGCCGGAGAAATCAAGCCAGCAAACAGTCATAGTCAGCCGCAATACCAGGCTGCCGTTCTCGCGAGGTATTCTGGCAAGGTCCCTGGTCAGGTGCGGGATTGACCCGACGGAGGCTTACTCAATCTCTCTTGAGGTTCAGTCTCTTCTTGCCAAACCCAAGTACACCAGAGAAGAGCTTGCACGTCTTGTGCTCAAGGTTCTCAGGAAGACCCAGTCCCCCGAGATTATAAGGCGTTACCGCCAGCGCGACTCCCGCGCCAAGGGGATTGAGATAAAGGGCAAGCAGGGTGCGATGTTTTCCAAGGGGCTTCTGGCCAGGTCGCTAAGAGTCACGGCCATTGACTACGCTGCTGCCCTCTCGATTTCCCGCAGGATTGAGGAGAATCTCAAGAAGGAACATGTTTACCAGATAACTGTCGAGGAACTGCGCCACAGGGTTTACAAAGCGCTCAAGAGAAAGCACGGCCGGGCGGCGGCAGACCGCTATGAAACCTGGCGTGACATGATTGCCTCTGACTACCCGCTTATAGTCCTAATAGGCGGCGCAACAGGTGCGGGCAAGTCCACTCTGGCGCTTGAACTCGCCTCCCGCCTCAAGGTAACACAAGCCGTTTCCACCGACATCATACGCGGGATGCTGCGAACAATGTTCTCTGAAAAGATGCTGCCTGCCACTCATAAATCATCCTACCTCGTCGGCGAGAAACTCAAGCTGCCGCCCGGCTCCAGCACGAACAAGGTCGTGGTGGGCTACCACGAGCAGTCTTTGCTTATCAACGTAAATGTGGAATCTATAATCAGGCGCTGCATAGACGAGAATCTGGACATTATAATAAACGGCGTGCACCTGCTTCCCGGGTTGATAGACAGGAGCAAGTTTCCCCGTGCCGTTATCGTGAAAATTGTCCTTAGAGTCAGCAACCCGGAGCTGCACATGCAGCGTTTCCTGCAGAGGCAGCGTTCTGCCCGGAGACGCAAAGCCTCGACCTATTTGCGCAACTTCAAGAACATCTGCAAGATACAGGACTACATTATAGAATGCGCCAAGCAGGAAAATATCCCCATAATTGATAACGTGGATTTTAGCGAATGCACTGAAGAAGCGCTGTCTTATATATTTGAAGGCATAACGTCGAGCAATCTGCTGCCGCGCAGGAAAAGAACGGGCCGCCCGCGGAGGAAGTAATGGCAGGCGAAAAAGCACTCGCCCTGATTGACGGGAACCATTATCTTCACGTTCTCAAAGAGGCGCTTAACCACGTTGAACAATCGCTCGGATATTCGGTCGTAGGCCTTGTGCTGCTCGGTAAAACAGGCAAGCTCGGCACGCCCGAGGCGCTTACCCAGCTTGAAATCCCTGTTATCTTTGGCGAAAAGGACTTTGTGGCCGCGGTCCGACAGGGCTGCCATACATTCAGGCCCGAGGTTCTGCTTGACCTGAGCGGCGCGCCGGTCCTAAACACGGCGAGGCGGCTTAAGCTCGCCGGCATCGCCATGGCTGCTGGAGCGGCCTATGTCGGCCCTGACTTCCGGCTTGCACCCCCGGCATCCCCGGACATCCCGGCAGCCCCGACCCTCGGGGTTCTCGGCGCAGGTAAAGGGGTTGGCAAGACAGCACTGTGCGCATTCGCCGCCCGGGAAATCGCCGCCTCGGGAAAGCGGCCTGTAATAATCACCATGGGACGCGGCGGGCCTGCCGAGCCGCGCCTTATTGACCCCCGGCAGACAGAGCTGACGCCCGAGTTTCTCACAAGCGAAGACAAAGAAGGCCGCCACGCGGGAGGCGACAATTATGAAGAGGCGTTAGTCACCGGCTTGCCGACGATCGGCTGCTTCCGTGCAGGCGGCGGGATGGCCGGGTCAGCATTCTTTTCCACTGTGGATAAGGGCGCGGTCTTGGCAAACAGCCTTGAGTGCGACTTTCAGATATACGAAGGCAGCGGGGATACAGTCCCGCCGGTGAGGCTTGATTCAAAGCTGCTCGTCGTGGGGGCTACAGTATCACCTGACGTTTTTGAGCAGCCTTCCGGGTTCCTGCTTGTGCGAAGCGCCGACCTGATTGTAATCACTTGCAGCGAAGAGCCTCTCGGGAGCCCGCGACAGGTCGAAGAGATGCTGAGGCGCTTACGCTCTCTCAGGAGCGAAGTA
>CAYWBA010000411.1:0-2937 GCA_964455955.1 uncultured Planctomycetota bacterium
CGGCGGCATAGGTCCCGTCACCATGCTGCCGGGCAAGCTTGGAGGCGTAAGTAGCGCCCTTTGACTGGCCAGCCACATAAATCCGGCGAAGGTCAACATTGTACTTTGCCTTGACCTCGTTCATACACTTAACAACATATTCATCATCTTCGGTCTTGGCATAGTCATACGCCTCTCCCTCCGTCCCGGCTTTCCAGACCTGCCAGCGGCGGGACTCGGGCGAAATGCAGATGACACCGAAACGTTCAACCAAATCGGCGAGCAGGGCGTTGTAGGAGTGTATATTTCCCCCGTCACCATGGAGCCACAGCAGCAATGGCGCTGGTTTTCCAGGCTTGTATTTTTTGGGAACCCTCAGGAGATATTTCCGGCTCCTTCCCCCGACCTCAACCTCCCTGGCAAGAGTTCCGGGATTGCCTCCTTTTCCATTGCTGCCTTTTGGAATCTTCCGTATTTTCTCTTCTGCTTTTTCCTTGGCCTTTTCGTATTCTTTTGGAGTCATCCAGTCTCCGTGGCAGATGCGAAGACCTTTTTTCTTAGCCTCCTTGGTTGAGAGCCACTTGTCTTTGTGTTTGTGGTATCCAAGAGCCCAGCGGCAGGCCCGGTGATTTGGTTCTTTCTTGATTGCTTCTTGAAGAAGTGCTTTTGCCTCTTTATGAAGTTTCTGGTCCACTGCCCACATTGCCACATCATACATGGTTTCAGCAGTGCGGGCTTTTCGACGCCTGCGCTCAAACTCTTCGCGGGCATCCAGGCTGGCATACGGCCCGGCGAGAGCGAAGCCCATGGATTGCCGAGGATTGGGCGGTAGCAGAAGGGCGAGGCTCAGCATCAGGAAAAGATGGATAAAGACAGCTCTTCTCATTTATTGCTCCAAGACTTTGCCTTCCTAATATTATACGAAATTGGGCAGGAAGCGTAAGGATTCAATCTGTCTCGCTCTTCTGCGCATTAGCGCTCGAATCGTTACCGGGCAATTTGCGGTCGAATTCCTCAAGTATTTTGCATGCCCTGAGTTCGTCATCTTTGTTGACAAGCAGCCGGGCGCCGCCGGTGACAAGTGTCAGGGGAGGAAGCCACCCGGCGCAATCATCCGCGCCGACAAGGGACTCGATACCGGCTGCCGCCAGCACTTCCCCGGCAAGCTCGGCCTCCGCTCTTGTTTCATACTTCTTTATGCAAATCAGGTCAGACACAAAAGCCTCCAAAGTTCCATCTACGTGTAAACCGGGTTTTTCGAGAGTTTGTCTGCGACGCTAAGCGGGACCGGGATACGGTACTTCACGCAGCAGGAAAGCACGAGCCCGACAGCCTGTTCGAGGCCCACCCTGTGGCCCACAGAGACGTAGAGGGGCTTGACATTGTCGCGGCTTCTCACCACCGCACCGATTACTTTCCCCCTGTCAAGCAACCGGACCCAGGCGCCTTTTTGGGGCGGCAGTTCCCGCTCCGGCTCGCCGCAGAGCCAGCTCTTCGCGCAGCCTATCGCCGGCCTGTCGAACAGGACACCCATATGCGAGGCAATCCCCATGCCGCGGGGGTGGGCTGTGCCCTGGCCGTCAAACAGGATAACATCCGGCTCTTTGGAAAGCTTCTCAAATGCTGCAAGCAGGGCAGGGCCTTCGCGGAACGTGAGAAGCCCGGGGATATACGGCATCCTGCACGGCTGCCGCACGCAGCGACTCTCAAGAAGCTCAAGCGAAGGGTAGTCGAACAGGCAGACTGCCGCAACTGCATCGCCTCCCTTGAACGCAACGTCTGCGGCTGCAATCAGCCTGACGGGGCTGGTAAACGGCTCAATTACCACTTTGCCGGCAAGTTCCCGCTGAAGGGCAATCGCATCCTTCGGCGCCAGGTCCCACGGATGAGGGTTACGCAGCACAAGAGCCACCAAGACTTCACTCCAGGGTTGAATCCGACAAGCTGCAGCATAGTTTATGAGCTAATATCTGTCAAGCGTGAGGTCAGAACGGGAGTTTCAGCGGGGCGCCTTTGCGGATTTTGCGCGAGTATTCGCGCCGGCGGCACCCGGGGCAGGTCGAGAGCAGCTCTTTTGCATCACCCTCGGGCAGATAGGCACCCAGCGCTTCAAGGGCGACCTTTGGCAGGTACGGCCGGCCGCAGGCGGAGCAGGCTGCGAAACGGTCAGACATTCCAAGTGCAAGCGCTTCCCGGCGAAGCTGCTCGACAAAGTCCTTAAACTGCACGCCCTGCGGGCAGACGTTGGCGCAGGCCTCGCAGGTGAGGCACATCCACAGGCCGCCCTCGTCAAGCAAGTATTCAAGCTTGCCATTAAGGTTCAGAGCGCGTTGCAGGCCCAGCCTGGCGATTGTGCTTCTCGGGGCGAAGCGGCGGGCGAAATCGGGATACACCTCGCGCATGGGACAGACTGCGGCGCAGGAGCCGCACCTGTCGCAGTTTGTCAGCCCGAACTCCTCGAAAAAGCCGTTTAGGATTTCGTCTTTTGAAGACAATGATGCCCCCTAAGCGAGTTTTTTCATAAGTTCCGAGAGGTTTTTGCTTGCCTCGCGTTTCTTTTTGAGGCTTGCCTTATTCACATCAACGTACTCAATTGCGCCGGGGTCGCAGAACTTGACGCATACGGGGTCGCCGCCGCAGAGGTCGCACTTTATCACCTTGCGGCCAATAATGTCGTATCCTATCCCGCCGAACGGGCAGATAGAGACGCAGAGCTTGCAGCCGATGCACTTGTCGTAGTTTACCTCAGTTGTGCCAAGCTCTTCGTTGCGGGTGATTGCGCCAACCGGGCAGACCGCGATGCAGGGCGCATCTTCGCACTGCTGGCAGACCATTGGCAGGTAATAGCCGTCCTGCTCCCACTTGACCACGCTAATCCGCGAGCGGGCGGGGTTGGACACTCCCTCGTGTTTCACAGAGCAGACCATCTCACAGGTGCGGCAGCCGGTGCATTTCTCG
>CAYWBA010000412.1:0-2934 GCA_964455955.1 uncultured Planctomycetota bacterium
TAGGGGCTAATTGAACCGATAGGTCTAAAGACACTCCATTTTCCTGCGCTTGGCATCTCCGGCTTCGAGTTCAGTTGCCATTTACTCTCCTGCCATTTCTACGCGCTGTTTTTCCTTGCGATCCCGTCTGCGCTGGAAGATATACCCCACGTTACCTAATATCATCATGGCAAGTATCCAGAAGTGCGCCAGGTTCTGCGACCCCATACCACGAGTACCTCTGCCCTCGGGATATCCCACCAGGCGTTCGTACTGGGCCACACCTGAAAGACCTTCCATCATGCCGACCAGCTGGCCTGAGTCAAGATACGGGTACATCGAAGGCCCTATAATCGCGGTGCAGCCGGTACCTATGTCGGTACCTGTCTCAGGTTGCAGATACTGTATCCAGGACTCGACTCCGGCGGAGCCTGTCACGTGGAAAATAAGGTCTACATCACGAATGGATTCTACATTCTTCATCATGGGAACGTTGCGAATAGGGGTATCTTCTGTGTCTTTGCTTATCTGGCTGTAGATGTCTTTGATAAACGCAAGAAATGCGGGGAGATTCATGGGCTTGTAGCCAAAGTTGACCCAGTCTACGCCGTATTTCTTCTCAACGCCATGTTCCTTGAAGTACTCTTCGGCACGCTTCTCGGCAATTTCCTGGGTCAGCATAGGTCCTGTCGGAGTCCAGCCCATTATTATGAAAGGGATGGCCCTCTTGAAGCAATGCTCAATCATCGCCTCGGTCTGGGGCCAGCATTCTGCCTGTACGGACGGGGTCCAGTCCGTGTGAAAGAAAACAACCTTCTTTTTATTTGCAGTCTTGTTGTACTCAGCAATACTCTCGACCTTTTCGAAGAGACTCTTTACCGGTTCGCTTGCCTCCATGGGAAGCGGTATCGGGATGAAGAACGGGATAGATACCACGATGAACACCGCCAGGTATATTATCCTGCGGTCAATAGACTGAATCCACTCATACCAGGGCTTTTTCATTTTATAGCAACCCCGTCATCGCTTTATACTTCCCTGTCGAAGAAGGAACCTCTCTCAAGGCTCAACCAAATTCTCATTGAAAGTGCGAGAGAACCTACAAGAACGCCAAATAGAACCCCCCGCTGTGCAGCAGCATTCCAGTACTTCATAAACCACTCTCTGACGGCTTGTAACCGCAGAAAGTCAGGGAACCACGGTGCGGACGTGAGATGAGTACCCACGGTTATCTGGCCCAGCATGACTATTACTGCTACAGCCATCATAATCCCTGCCTCGACACTCTTTATGCGGAAGGCGCGGTATGCGGCGGAGGCCATGTAGAACGCGAGCAACGAGAAAATCGTGGAGTCTATCGGCACTCGCATGTAGACAAACAACAACTCATACATTTTATTAATCCACAGAGGAGTGGGCTTCACAGAGATGCGGAGGTACTCGGCAAGCGCCATGGCGAACATGGCGGCAATAAGCGCAATTGAGTTATAGTAGCCAGGCCGCTTGCGCAGTATCCTGCCGCCGTGCATCCGCACAAGGTTTATCACGCCCAGCAGGAAAGCAAAGCCGCTGATAACCAGTGTGACCTGTCCAAATGGAGTTATTGTTTTTTCGATGCCCGATTCCGCCGGCATCACCCATTCAATGAAGTAATACAGGCCGCCTATGAATGTAAGAAGAATCAGAATCTTCTTGCGCACGCGATTACCCCTTGCAAAGTTTAGCGCTCAAGCAATTCTATCATCCAGTTGCTGTGCACCGACGATACCAGTGCGACGAGTGCCACGCAAATGACGCCAAGCACAATTAGTGCCGTGATGGTCAGCTTCCCTATATCCTGGCCGACGAGGCTGCCAAGCATGGTTGGCTCCTTCGTCAGGTATGCGGTCGCCGCGAAATACTCCTCGCCGATAATTGTGTAGTCACAGGAGGTCACAAAGAAGGGAAGCTGCATGGTGGATGGCGTGGCTGCTACCTGTATCGCACCTACCTGGCTACCGGCTTCGGCCAGGATAAGCGACTCGGCGAAGAAGGCGCCAAAGAAAAAGTTTGCTGCCACTTTCTCCCGGTGCATAATACCGACGCAAGCTGCTGCATACGGGAACTGTCCCGGCACGAAAATAATATCGTCAGAGTTGAAGAGGTCCAACTTGCCTTCAGCCGCGTAGGATTCCCTGACGGCCTCCTCCGCAATTGGATAGAGGATGTAGCTGGTCATGGGCACAATAAGTCTCAGGTCGTATCGCGCGCAGAGCTTGGCTACCTGGCTGAGTATCGCCACCGAGCACAGGCCCACAATATCCAGATACACCATGCCCGAGACATAAAGCACGGGCCTTCCCATTTCAGTGGCGCGTCCGATTGCCTCGTCAATTGCCGAAAGGCCGGCAATAGGGCGGATATAAATCTCCCGGCCTTTGCGCGCGACCATTATGAAGTAAACAATGGGCGTGCAGAAAAGAGCGGCCAAGAAGAGCATCGTGTATGTAGCGTGCATTACTACTCCTTGCCTTCAGCAAGTTCTTCGATGCGTCGGATAAGCATCTCAATGTTGGCCCTGGAGTTCAAAAACCCTGCAAACCGGTCGGTCCGCTCGAAGCCGAAAAACGGGTAAAGCACTGGGCCGGCAACCAGCACAGCCTGTGAGAAAAGGAAGCTGACCGGCTTGGTAACCTCCAGCAGTATTACCGCAGGTATCTCCATGCCTCTGGTGACGACCTTCCGGGCGAGCGACTCAATTATCGCATCGCGCTTCTGTGCCGTCACATCGAAGCCGGGTGTAACCTCATCTTCGGTCTGAGGAAGTGAGGTTTCTAACGGTTTCCACCAGCTCATCGCGGTTGTCCCCGAAGTAAAGAAACAGTCCTCTGAACGCCTCAACCCGTGAAGACTTTTCCAGGGGACTGAGTTTTATCCCCTTTTTCTCAAGATAGCAGTGCTTCACATTTGACCAGC
>CAYWBA010000413.1:0-2925 GCA_964455955.1 uncultured Planctomycetota bacterium
GAGGTAGGTTTAGTGAGTTGATCGCGTCAACAACTTTACTCCCAAAAAGTCTGGCGTACTGGTCGTCAGGGTCCTTGTCGCTGATATTGAACTTTACTGTGTTGGGCTGTCGCAGAGGAAAATATGACCGAGACCCATCTTCAAACGTGAGAAATTTCCGGCTTGTCTCAGGGTCAGTCTGAGCGTAATTGTCCTGGATAAAGCTCCGGGTGCGACGAACGAGGTATAAACGCATAAGTTCCCGCCAATCATCTGCGTACTCGCTTTTCTCAAACGCCGCTAAAGAGCGGACGGGACATTGATGGCGACGGATGAACTCCGTCTCTCCGAGGTCGTGGAGCAGGCGTTCAGGTCGAATGCCTATGTCTTTATCTTCGGGAATGAACAGTCGCAATTGATTTGACAGGTCGAGGTATGTCTTGTTGTAGGGCGTGGCGGTTAGCAGTATGCACCTGCTTTCGTTATCGCGCACATACTCTTGGATCGCTCGGTAACGCTTGCCTTCACGGTTGCGCAGGTTGTGGCTTTCATCAATCAGCACGACTCGATATCGGCGGAGATTGGGTAATTCCTGTATAACCCGACTGATAGAAAGCACCTTCGCTCGCAAGCGGTATTTATGGCAGTAATCCTCCCACATCCTTACCAGGTTCTTTGGACAGATGATGAGTGTCTCAAGCCCGAGGTCATCCTCAAAAATCCGGGCCAGCGCCGTTCCCATAAGAGTTTTACCCAAGCCGACGACATCCCCAATCAGCACGCCTCCTCGCTTGTTCAAGTGATGTGCGGCTATCTTGACTGCTGCTGTCTGGAACTCGAAGAGCTTCTGGCCGAAGTCGCGCGGGATGCGAAACTCTGAAAGCCCTGCCCGAGCTTCCTGGGCTAAGTGATAGGCTATCTTAATGTAGATATGATATGGAGGGAGAAGTTCTTCACGAGCCCAACTATCTTCGATAATCTGCACCAACTCGTCCGAGATGTCTATACACAAACGGTCGTTCCAACGGTCTTCAAACCACTTAGCCAGCTTTTGGCAGGCATCATGATCATGGACATCCACGTTCAATTCGCCTTGCCGCGAGAGTCCTGCCATAGTCAAATTGCTGCTGCCCAGAAAGCCAACAGCCGGACTAACGGGTTCAGGACGGAAAAGCAAGTAAAGCTTCGCGTGCAGAGGGTGGCGCAGGAACAGCTTAACGACGACCTTTTTCGCCTTAATCTGCACCGCTAATCGGCGTAGGCCAATCTCATCCTCGTTCGTGGGTGCGCCGAGCGCCAACTGGTCGCGGAACTCTTCAGCCATCTTCTTCTTGAGGCGTAGTGCTGTTTGGTTGTCCATGTCAGCACCTTGCTTGATAAAACTCAAGGCGCTACGCAATTCTTCTTGAGGGAGAAGCTGCATCCCTACAAGAAGACGGCAACAATGGCCTTCTCCGCCAGCCCATTGGTCGATATAACTATCTATCTGCTTCCAACCACGTAGATTAAAGTAGCCAACGCAGAAATCCGCACGTTCGGCGACCTCAAGAGTTTCCCGCAACGCGGGTAGAAGCTGTCGTTCGATATTGTCGAAAATTCGGGGCATTTCAGATCCTTGTCCCGCTACCTACCACATTATCAATGCACCCAGTCACGTAGCTGTAACACAGACGACAGTATATGTTAGTGGTTTCTGAAGGTCAAGAGAATCTAAGATGTGGATAAGGCTACAGGAATCTAACACTCAACAGCCTCACTGCTTGTTGTGGCGTAACGTCAGGTCTTTCGAGTTGAACCAGTTTAAGTGAGACACCCATTTCCTCGAGTTCGTGGAGAACCGTGACGCTGACGTATGCTGACATGTGCAAATCAATAGTCCGAGACACTGTCCACTTGTGCAAGCCTGTCATCTTGGCGATTTTCGAGACAGTAAGCGGGGCGTCTGCCTGTTTCAGCGCCTTCAATATCTTCAAGACGTTGCTAATTCTCCTTCTTCTATGCCCCTTTCTCACGTCCACAATGTTATATTGACGGGGTCAATATTTAAGCTCTTCCTCAACTCGCGGCCTCATTTTGGTTCAATGTTGTCTATCACCTCCACACTCAACATGTGTTTTAGTGGTAGAAGATTCTTCGGGAATTCACTTTCTAACACCAATACTCCTCGCGCGTTCTGGGGTAGCCCTTGAGTGAGTTGATAGGCTTCGATTACAGCTCGGTACTTCACGCACTGGAAAATTCCTCGGGTAATATCAGACACTGGAGAGGTAGAAGGTTTTACTTCAACAGCCACCCAATCGGTTTTGTGTACAAACAGCACGTCAAGACTATCTCCTGACGGCAAAGGAAACTCAATCTGGCCAGAATTGCTTCCTTGGGGAAGGCCAACAATTCCTGGGTGTTCAGCAATGAACTCCTTGAGTTTCCTGTGGCTTTCACTCTCACCTCCGGCTCTGAATCGGGAAGCTTCCGATAGAATCTGTTCATAAGCGGGCATTGCAGGTTCAAGGCAGAACTTCTGCAGTACTTCGTGCCATTTGGGAAACATGTATATCTTACTGTGTTGCAAAGCTATCAAATGCTTCTTTTGCTTGCGCGATAACCTCTTAAGGTCCCTGCTGTCTTTGACAAATGACCAGAAACCTTCTCCGGGGAGTTCCGTAGTCTTATTAACCACTAAGTAACTCAAACGGAAAAGATTCAAGTTATGCATAAGAATAGCCGATATGACCTACTGGGGCAAATCATTTTTCCAGGAGGTGGTTATGGGACGGCGACACGTTTTCATGGAACTGAGTGCAGAAGAAGCTGCGCAGTTGCGCGAGTTTATCAAGAACGAGGACAATCACCGGGCGAGGACACGCGCACAGGCGATATGGTTCTCTTCGCAAGGACAGACTGTAAGTCAGATTTCCTCGTTGCTTTCGGTGACAGAGCGGGTTGTCT
>CAYWBA010000414.1:0-2915 GCA_964455955.1 uncultured Planctomycetota bacterium
AATCGCTCGGTCATAGTAGATATCGCTATAGACCAGGGGGGATGTGTGGAAACTTCCCGCCCCACAACCCATTCTGATCCCATATTTGAAGTTGATGGAGTAATCCATTACTGCGTGGCAAACATGCCGGGATGTGTCCCAGTGACATCGACTATCGCCATCTCGAAAGCCATAGTGCCCTACGTGGAAGAAATAGCGGACAACGGCTGGAAGAAAGCTCTGCGCCAGAATCAGTCCCTGGCAAAAGGGCTGAATGTTTATAAGGGCAAAGTGACTTATGAGCCCATAGCCGAGCTATTCGGGTTGCCGTACTTGTCTTTGCAGAAAGTGCTTGAAAAATAGAATTATAGAAGGTCCGTCTCTCGGTGAAGAAAACTTGCAAGGTTCCATTCACCTCCATCAAGACGGACCTTCTTCTTTTTCGATTTGGTTGCCGTCATTATGAAAAGTGCATCGGATACTCCCGACACCCAATATACACGAACTTCAAGAAGCGCCCTCATTAATAATATTTGCTTGTCCAGCGTAACCGCCTACTGCCCATGCAGTTACAAAAATAGATATATGGGGAAAGCCGATTGATAAGATAGGCGAATTACCACAGTTTGTGCCTATGTTGACCTCTCGGGGCGACTGGACGGTATTCGAACCAAATTTCCAGGAATACTTGAAAGTTTTCGCTTCTCCAAAGATACATCTCCTTAGATTTATTGCGGTTATTGGGAAGACGCCTGCAAGGCGGGTAAATAAATCTTGGCTGTATCCGACCAGCTTTATGTATCCCTCGTCCCGATAGACGCGATAGTCTTCCTGCCTGAGAGTAAGGCTGTCCACTTTCAGGCTTGTAATCTCCACTACCGGCCTGTCATCGAGGAACATCAATCTCCTGCCTGTCCCGTCGAGCTGGTAAGTCTCCTGTCTCTCCAGGAAGTTGCGCCCGCAGTATGCATTGATGGGGATGCAGGCACGCTCGAGCGCAGACTGTACCTTCGCGTTATCCGCCGCGTCCTCAGTCACGCCTCGGTCTCTTATCTCCTGGACTGTTGCGTAAGTTGCGCTCACTTCCTGCCCACCCACATGCGGATTTCCGGGTCGTCTTCCCCGGACTCCTCAACCACTTTCAGTCCGTTCTCCGCAAGCAGCCTCCTCATACTGTCGTTCGTGTAGTAGAAAAGAATCTCCGGCTCGATCCTCTCCGGGACACCTTCTTCGGAAAATGCGATCCGCGGCGCCGAGATGAACGCCAGGCCCTTCGGCTTGAGTATCTGCGCGATTTTCCCAGCACTCACCGCCGGGTCGGGGAGTACCGAGAAGTCGTAGCAGATAACAAGATCGAAGTGGTTGCTCTTGAGGTCTGCCCCGTCAAACATGCCTTGCTTGACATGCACGTGGAACCCGCCGGCAAGCTGGATCGCATGCTCGCTTGGATCGATCCCGTGCGTCTCCCAGCCGAAATCCTCGAACGCACGCAGCCTTGCTACAGTGCCACAGTTGATCTCAAGCACCTTCTTCCCGAACCCGTTAAGCGCCGCAGGCACGCCTTTACTCAGCCGGAAGAAGTCCTTCATCACTTCCTTGGGCTTCTTGTCTTCCGGGCGCAGTTCGACTCTGGTCTGGGCACGCGCCAGTCTCTTGATATCCTTGTCCCTTTCGGCATTGAGGCTTCCAACGGAAGGTCGCGGGTTGCGAAAGACAACCCCACAATCTTCACAACTGCACAGGCGCACATCGCCTGCGACGTGTATCTCCTTGCCGCCCATGCCGCATAGTGGGCATGAGACCTGGCGCACCGTCACGCTAGCCGCCTTCTTCTCCTTTTTCTTAGCCACAGTTCACTCCTTACGATGCGACGGATACCTGTTCCGCTACGCAGACCGCGTCCGGCTCTTCGAACGCGCAGGCGACCCTGCTTGTGAACGCATACTGGCGCATGCGCGCGAAGATGTTCTTGTCGCGCTCGAGCGTCATCTTGCGGTGGATGCCCACCACCAGGTTCTTGCGCAGAGTCAGTATCACGAACGTAAGATTCTCCTGCGGCGTGCCTCCTATCTCCTCGGTGAGGTTGCTGGGAATAATCGGCACGCGGGTAAGAGGTATCCCGCTGTAAGTGGCAGGTGCATCCGAAAGCAGAAACTTGTCGCCCGCAGGCGTCGGCCGCTGACCCATGATGCGCTTGTACGCGTGCTCGAACTTCGGACTCACGTAAAAGCGAAGGTCGGCGTAGTCCCGCAGGTACTTCTCCGGCATCTTGTCGAGCAGTTCTGCCAGCGCGTCTATGGAAACACCGCTTCCGCCGTGGTTGTAGAGGTGTCCGTTGGCCTTCGCGGCTTTGCGCCATCCATCGAGCAGGGCGAGGTAGGTATCGAGAGATCGTTGCCTTTGACCTTGTAGCCGCGCTTTGCAGCCTCGATTAAAACGGCAGAGCAGCCCGCCATCGGGTCGTAGAGGGTTTTTGCGCCTTCGGGAAACTTGCCGACAATATAATTGGCGAGCCTGCGTTTATTGCCCACGTAATTCGCTTTGAGAAATTCATCCTTCCTGAGCGCCTTGAGCTGGTAGTTTGCGATAAGCAGCTCCTTGCGTTTCGCGCCGTCGTAAGTCGCATACTGCGCGGACTCGATGCGCTTAACGTTGAAGGCGCCGAAGAGCTTCCTGTGCAACCCTGTCATAAAGATACTGCTTGCCGCCGACACCGCGCTCGCCAAGCATGAACTCGCTCAGCTTGGCGCCTATCGTCTTGCGGCCAAATCCTTCCTCAATGCCGTCGGCGATAATTTTCTTAAAGTCACCACTCAGCTTCTCCGGAAAGACCTTGCCAATCCAGAACTGGTCGTGCTTGGCGAGCCAGTCGACCGCAAGTTGGTGCTTCAGGTCGAAGCGCGTCTGGATGTGCTCAGGCACATACTTGATAGTCT
>CAYWBA010000415.1:0-2913 GCA_964455955.1 uncultured Planctomycetota bacterium
CAAAACCCCTTTTCTCTTTCTTATCTCTGTGTCCTCTGCGCCTCTGTGGTTATAAGGGCTTCAGGCCGCCCAAGGCCGCAAAGCCTGTAAATACACCCCCGAGCTGAAGGCTGGTACTTGTAGACCCTTATTTTGTTAATCTTCCCGCCAGCGTTGGCAGCAAATCCTTGCATCACGCTGCCTACATGCCCACACGCTGAATGCCCCGCAAACGCTGCATTTCATAACCGTGCCATTGTACAACCCCTGAATTTGTTAATCTTCAGCCCATCGGCGATATAACTTCAACCCGGCCAACAGGTTATGAAAGCGCTCTTCATGTGACAAATTTTGTCACGCATCGCAACACCAAAAAGATGTGCCAAATTGAAAAATTTTTTGCTTCGTAACATCATTCTGTCAAATCTCTTGCGTAAACGGGCCGAAATCGCAAAAACTTGTGTGGTCTAAAAAGGGCATTCTGGCGCGCTGATTATAGAGGGCTGTGATGAAAAAAACGGCCATTTTTACCACAGAGGGCGCGGAGAACGCAGAGAACGCAAAGAAGTTGAGGGTTAAAGATAAGAAAAGAAAAAGAGGGGATTGGCCACCGAGGCACAGAGACACAGAGATATTTAGCCGCGTTGCTTGCAACGCGTGTAATAAAGAATTTAACCTTGGATTTTTCTAACGTTTTGGGGTGCAGGATGTTACGGGATTCGATTGCACATGTGCCTGACGCAACCCCAAGGGGTAAAATAACTTGCGAGAGTTTACAAAAGACCATACAGATGTTTTTCGACTTGCGTCAATTCGTGTCGTTTTTGGGGTCTAACAACGCTTGTGAGGGCAACAGGTTGCGCAGAAAAGGCTTGGAGTTGGATATTCGCAACTGGATGGGGGGCCAATGAAAATTTGTAAATTTCGCCCGACTGTGCGGGTTGGCCGCATCCTCAGGCTCGACAAGAACGCGCATGCAGATGTCGGCAATCTACTCTTTGGCGCGGCCCGGCTTTTTCAAAGAGCGAACTTCCCGCCGCTACCTGTTTGGGTCTTGTCCGTTCCAGCAGTACAGGCAGAGGTCTTTGCGCGGCAGGCCTATCGCCTCCACCATGTCGTCCATCCTCTGGTATTGAAGCGTGGTAATCTCCAGGTTCTGCCTTATCAGCTCGACCATCTTCTTGTACTTGTCCGATGTGTCGTCAATGTATTCGGCGACATCCTCAATATCGCGGCCCTCTATCTCCCTGATGGCGCGCCGGGCCGCAAGTTCCTCTATGCTGCGCGTCGAGCGGCCGAACCTGCACGGGAACATAAGCGGCGGGCACGCGGGCCGTACATGTATCTCCTTCGCCCCGTATTCCCAGAGTTTCTTTATCGTGAAGTTCTTGAGCTGCGTGCCCCTCACTATCGAGTCCTCGCAGAGGATTATCCTGTTGTCCTTTATCACCTGCGGGATTGCGATAAGCTTGAACTGCGCGATCCTGTCCCGTATCTCCTGCGAAGGCGGGGTATAGCTCCGGCCGTAGCCGTCCGTGTACTTTACCAGCGGGCGCCTGAACGGAAGACGGGACTCCATCGCATAGCCAATCGCGTGCGCAGTGCCGGAGTCGGGCACGCCCGCAGCCATGTCCGCCTCGACAGTGTCCCTCTTCGCAAGGAATCGCCCGCACCTTTCCCTCACAAGCTCTACGGAGATTCTCTCATCATACACCGAGGCCGGGTACCCTGTATAAATCCAGAGGAAGGCGCAAACCTGTTTTTTCTCCCGGCTCCCCTTCTGCGGATGGGGGCCGTCGTCTTTGAGCAAGACTATTTCACCTGGCTCCAGGACTTTTTCTGTAGAGAAGCCGAGGTTGTGGAAGGCGCATGTTTCGGACGCTACAGCCCAGGTGCCGTTCTTGCATCCCAGCACAAGAGGCATGTAGCCAAGCCTGTCACGCGCGGCGTAAATCCCATCCTTTGTCATCAGGAGTATCGAGCAGGAGCCCTCGATTTTGTCAAATACGTTTTCTATTCCCCCGACCACGGAGTTGCTGCGGGCAATCATCTTCGCGACAAGCTCGGCCTGGTTGATGCGTTCGCCCACCATCTCGGCGAACGTCCCGCCCCCGCTCTCAAGCAGCTCCTGCGCCAGCTTGTCCGCGTTTGTAATCAGCCCGCAGACAGCTATCGCAAACTGGCCGAACCGCGAACCCATTGTCAGCGGCTGAGGGTCAAGGTCGCTTATTACCCCGATTCCCTGTGTGCCGGGCATAGTCTTGTAATCATCGTAAAACCCCGACTTGAACTGCGTGCGGCTTATGTCGTGTATTTTCTTCCTGAGCGTATCGCCCCAGACTGCAAGGCCTCCAAACTGGGTGCCCAAGTGGGAGTGGTAGTCAGTCCCGTAAAAAACCAGTTCCGCGCAATCAGTCTTTGATGTGACGCCGAAAAGACCGCTCACGAGCAACTCCTTTCCAACCTCTCAAACGCGATGACAAGAAAACCACACAACGTACAGGCATGAGTGCCTTCTGAGATGGCTATTCTAATCACCCGCCGGCGACTATGCAACCTGAATTGTGAAAACAAACACAAACTGTAGGAAATATAGCGTAACTTACCAGCCAAAACATCTCCGGGCAGTCTGTAAACAGATCTGCAAATAGCTTGCGTGGGTGGCAGATGTTGTAACCTGCTTCTGGCATAAGGACTTACAATAGCAGGCAATTCAAAACAGGCAAGCCTGTTTACAGATTCGCAAGAGGGTCTAAGGCTGCTTTGTGTAGCCTTTTTCCTAACCTCTTGCCTGCCCTGGAGTTGCATTGCGCACCATCGCAAACCCACCCAACCGTGCAAACCATCCGTGAAACCCGTCTGTAAATAGAGTTCGTTATATACCAACGACTTACGGCATCTATTTACAGATTTCGCGGGGGTCTCTGCTACATT
>CAYWBA010000416.1:0-2902 GCA_964455955.1 uncultured Planctomycetota bacterium
GCTCAAGCAACTCGATCGTGTCCGGAAACTTAAGGAAGAAGGTGCTCCCCTGTGAGGGGTTCGAGTTAGCGTTGAATAAAGGAGAGAAGCAATGGCGAAAAAGACAGAGATGAGTAAGGTCGTTGAAACGGCCCGCAGCGAGTTGGCGTCGCTGACAGGACTGGAACTTGGAAGCACATTGGCTGCCAACCGTGAAGGCGAAGGGTGGCGGGTATCCATCGAGGTGGTTGAGAAACACTCACTGCCGGATGGCATGGATATCCTGGCCAATTACGAAGTCACGCTCGACCTCGACGGGAACATCGCAGGTTTCAAACGGGCCGGGCTGCGCAAGCGGATTGATACCGAGGTAAGCCTCGTGGAAGAGTAACCGCTACCGGGCACGTGGCAGGTACGCTGCGGGCAAGGCATGACGTCCGTGCAGCTCTGAATCTGAGGAAGCGGACTGCACCAGACGTACTATGCCAGGAATATTGGGCTGCCGGAGGGAACAGAGAAATGCTGCGGAGGCTGCATAATGCAATGGCGTTCATTGAACAAAGCTGCGTGGGAAAGTGACGCGGCGTGTGAGATTATCGAGGAACCGATTCAGGTCTGCGCTTTCTGTCGGGGCAAGGGCGAAAAGCCAGCAGGCTCACAATGCTCAGTGTGTCACGGCAAAGGCACGGTAGAGATTCGTCCGCCGGCAGTCAGGTGCGCCTTGTGCAAAGGCCGCGGGGAAGAGCGGCCGCGAGGGAAGGTTACCTGCAACGCGTGCCGTGGTAAGGGCTATATTTCGGTTATCCTGCCGATTCAGAAATGTGCTTCCTGCCGCGGCACGGGACGGCAGAGGGGCTCGCGCCTTGCCTGCATCACCTGCCGCGGAGCCGGGGTGGTGAGCATTGCCCCTCGGAAAACAGGAACAGTGATGGTGACAACTCAGCGCGAAGCGCCCCGTCCAGCGTTTACCTTGCGCATAGGCGAGCAGCCTTCAACCGGCGACAGGAGAGCAGCAATGGCAAGCGTAGCGGTCAGGAGGTTCCCCCGAAGTCCAGACGCTGTCGCGGACATCCCGGCGGTACTCGCGAGCGAACTGGAGATACTGCGTCTTTATGTGAGAGCATCGCTCACCGGTGAACGGATTGTCTTGTCCGAAGCATCTCGACGGACGCCTGCGTACGTCAAGCTGCTCCAGGAGTCCCTAATCAAGAAGGGACTACTGCGGCAAACTGACTCACGGAAACTTCAAATCACCGATCGCGGCATGCAGGTGGTTCACAAGCGGGGCGGGGTTCAGACTGCGGAAGATAGCAGCCGTCCTGCCGCACGTCAATTTGAGAGAGGGAAGGAGAGAGATTTGGCGCCGGTCGCTTCGCCGGAGAACGGCCTGCGATGGGCTACCATCCGCGGCATTGTAGGATAACACAGAAGTGGCAAGAAACACGCAGCAATTGGCGGACGAAGTTGAGCAGCAACAAGATGGTGGCGATAAGCAGCCGCTGCCGGGGTTTCTGTGCAACCCGCACCTGCAACTGCTGTTCTTTGGCGGCAAGGGCGGTGTGGGCAAGACAACCTCCGCGTCCGCCGCCGCGCTGCTCTTGGCCAAAGCCGCGCCTGAGCGCCAGGTGCTGATCATGTCTACAGACCCTGCCCACTCACTCGGCGACAGTCTTAATCAGACAGTTGGCCCAAAGATTGTTCCTGTACACGGCGTCCCAAACCTGTCGGCGGTTGAGGTCGATCCGCCTTCCCTGCTGGAAACTTTCAAGCGCAAGTACGGGAAATACCTCAGGAAGATGGCTGCCGGCACTGTCTGGTCCAATCAGGCCGATATCCGCGATTTCCTGTCCTTCCGTCTGCCCGGGATGGAAGACTTGATGATCTTCGCCACCGTCGCCGAGTACCTGCAGCGAGGCATCCCGCACGACCCCCTGCCATCCACACGCTGCGATCTAATCGTGATAGATACGGCACCGACAGGCCATACCCTGCGCCTGTTGGAGATGCCGAAGAAATCCGATCGCTGGGTAGCGCTGTTCAAGAGATCGTTCAACAAGTACCACCGGACCTCCGCAGGTTTGCAGAGCATGGGCCTGTTCACAATTCCCGGCCACGAGCGCGGCGCGCCGGGAGTGCCGAAGTTCCTGAAACGGTTGACGGAAGACATGGAGTTCACTGCAAAACTTCTTGTGGACCACAAGCGCTGCGAGTTTGTCATGGTGACGATCCCTGAGGAAATGGGCGTTGCGGAAACCGCCGACTTGGCAGAGGCGCTCGACCGACAGGACATCGCGGCCGTGAACGTAATTGTCAACCGCGTGCGAACCAGCTTAGACTGTCCATTCTGCCATTCTCAAGCAAACGGCCAGGCGGTCTATCTCAAGCAGATCGAGGGGCAATTCGCACCACGCCGCATCCTCAGGATTCCTCTTTTCGCCGGAGAAATACGGGGTCAGGATGGTCTGGGGCGCTATGGCCTTGCATTGGCTGGCAGGAATAATTTGCGGCGGGGTCTTTTGTTCGAGCAGCCCGCCGCGGTGAATCAGGCCGGAAAGGAAGCTGATTCGATTTCAGACCGCGTTGAGCTAACAGCAGAAGCCCAGAAGCGATTCCTTATCTTCGGTGGCAAGGGCGGCGTGGGCAAGACATCCACTGCAGCAAGCTCGGCCCTCAGGCTGGCGCAGCGCTACCCGGAGAAGCGCGTGCTGGTGCTTTCCACTGACCCCGCCCATTCACTGGGTGACAGCTTCGATCTCGACATCGGCGACTCTCTGAGGGCTGTCCCTGAGCACAGCAACCTGACCGCGCTGGAACTGGATGCGGCCGCCCTCTACGAGAGATTCCGGGCCGATTACGTGCAGAATATCAACGCCGCTTTCGAAGTCTGGGAAAGCCGGGAAATCGGGATTATGAACCGGGAGTG
>CAYWBA010000417.1:0-2901 GCA_964455955.1 uncultured Planctomycetota bacterium
CAGGATAATATTCCAGAACGGTGACGCAGTGCCAACCCTGGAATCCAGCGCAGAGATGGTGACGGTGCCGTAAGCTGTAGATGATTCGCTCCAAAACATGTAGGGCGGATTGGACGGCGTTGACTTCACTTAGTCAACGCTTTGCCGGAAAAGACGACTTGCAGCACGAAAATCCGGAAAGTACTTATATAGTTAGAATCGAACCAACTCCTGATTTGCTATTCACCTTCTATTGTTGATGGGGGTTTTTGGGTTATATTGTATGTTGCGCTGACCACTCCCGGCACTTCTGAGGTCAGCCTATCTGCAAGCCTAATCAGGGTGTCCCAGGGAAGCTCTGTTGGTGTTGCTATCCTGGCATCCTTGCTTTCCCAGCATCTGACCTCAACCTGGTAGCCAAAGTCTCTCTTCCCGTCCCTGATTCCCGTGACCTTATCTTTATGCAGGATTGCGAGATATTGAAATGCTCCTGAACTCTTAAGCTCGTCACATACTATCTTGTCAGCTTTTCTTACCATGCCAATCAGCTCCGGCGTAACTTCTCCCAGGACTCTTACAGATAGCCCGGGGCCTGGGAAAGGCGGCCTGCTGTAAATTTTTTCCGGCAACCCAAGCTCCCTGGCGACTTCTCTTATGGTGTCTTTACGAAGCTCAACCAGCGGTTCGAGGATTTCATAGCCGTACTCTTTTTCCGGGTCAATGCCAAGCTGCTTGAAAATATTGTGCTGCCTCTTGATGCCGGCGACAGTCTCATCAACATCCGTCTTGTTAGTTCCGTGCAGAAGGAATTTTGCCTTGGACTCTCTTACAATCGGGCCGAAAACGTGCCTGTAGAACACATCCGTGATTCCCCTGTCTCTTTTCTCTTCAGGGTCAGTCAAGCCTTTCAGTGCAGCGAAGAACTTTTCGCTCTCATCGAGCAGCTCGACCTGCACGCCGAGGCTGGTAAATGTGTTGACAACGTCTTGCGGCTCGCCCTCCCTCATCAGGCCGCTGTCAATGAAATAGGTCTTGAGCCTGGCTCCAACAGCTTTATGGCCAAGCATTGTCACAACAGAGCTGTCAACACCTCCGGAAAGGGCATTTATTGCTGTTTCATTCCCAATGATGTCAGAGATTTCCCTTATTTTTTCATCAATAAAGGCTTTTGGGTCAAAGTCCATACTTACACCTCCCAATGTTTCGTTGTCAGGAATTCTGCTCCTGTTTGCCAAAATGTTACACGCATTATATCAGGGATTACCAATGTGTCAACCATCATACCTCGTCAACTCCATCAAATCAGCCTTTTCGTTGTCTGTAAACGTCTGTAAATAGCTTGTGTGGGGGGTAGATGTCGTAACCTGCTTTTGACATAAGGACTTACAATAGCAGGCAATTCAAAACAGGTGCACCTGTTTACAGATTTCGCGGGGGGTCGGGTTACATTTGTGTACGACAGCGTGAATTGAGAATGGACGCAACCCATTGCTACATATACAGGTTGCGTCGAAACGCGAAGCGTGGGTGCGTGTAACATGTTATCTGGCACCGAGTTAGGACAAATTTCACCACAGATGAACCTTCAACCAAAGTCGAAATCCAGACATTTGACATTTGAGCTTTGGGCTTCATTTGGCATTTGGGCTTTGACATTTGAGCTTTTCCTGCTGTGTTCACCTGTGGTTAAATTCTTTATTACGCGCCATAAATGACGCGGCTAAACATGCGGCTTTGCCGCTATTGCCTGTTACCTGTAATTACTTCCACACTATTATACGCTTTCAAAGCCGAAATGTTAGCAAAAATCAGCAAAAAATCCCGGAAAGAATTATGGGGAACTCCTCGACACGCGAAACCCGATGCTGCGGAGCGGCGGGCAGCTTCAGGTGGTCGAAGCAGTGAACGGGTGCTTTTCATATCCTGTCCGTGACGACCTTGTGGACTGGAATTCCAGGGAATACGCAGGCGATTCCTGGCTGCATGTTGAATGCATTGACTGTCACAAGGTACTGCCGCAGTATGAGGTTGTTGACGACAAAGTGGTGCCAGCGGGTGAGGTTGAAGACTAACAAGATTCTTGGACACAAACAGGAATATCTACTTCTTATTCTTCTCGTGCCAGTCTATCCATCTCCAATAATCTCTTCCAAAATTCTCGCCTGTTATTTTTTCCAATGCTTCTGCGGCAGACTTATGGACATCGTAATCCTTATCCTTCAACGCCGCTATGAGAGGTTGAACCGCTGTTTTGTCTCCTGTCTTCCCTAATACCATTGCGGCAGACTCGCGGTAAGAGCCATGTTTATTTTTCAATGTTTTTATGAGAGATTGAACCGCTGCTTTGTCTCCTATCTTCCCCAATGCCTCTGCGGCACGCCAGAAGACACTGCCATTCTCATCCTTCAACGCCGCTATGAGAGGTTGTATCGCCGTTTTGTCACCTATCTCCCCTAATGCCTGTGCAGCAGACATGCGGACATCGCTATCTTTATCTTTCAATGCATTTATCAAGAACTCAAATGTTTCATTTTTCTTTTCTATGTTGTATAAAGCACAAGCGCTCCAAACTTGAACTGCTTTTCCATCTTCTTTCCATGCTTTCTTAAGAGGCTCAACTGCCTTTTTTTCTCCTGTCTTCCCTAATGCCTCTGCGGCACGCCAGCGCAAATCGCTATCTTCATTCTTCAACGCCGCTATGAGAGGTTGAACCGCTGCCTTGTCTCCTATCTTTCCTAATGCCTCTGCGGCAAGAAAGCTGGCATATTCATCCTTCAACGCCGCTATGAGAGGTTGAACCGCTGCTTTGTCTCCTGTATGCCCTAATGCCACTGCGGCACGCCAGCGCAAATCGCTATCCCCATCCCTCAACGCCGCTATGAGAGGTTTAACCGATGGTTCGCCTATCTTCCATAATGCCTT
>CAYWBA010000418.1:0-2894 GCA_964455955.1 uncultured Planctomycetota bacterium
GGTCCCAAGGGTTGGGCTGTTCGCCCATTAAAGCGGTACGCGAGCTGGGTTTAGACCGTCGTGAGACAGGTCGGTCCCTATCTGGTGTGGGCGTAGGATACCTGAGAAGATCTGTTCTTAGTACGAGAGGATTAGAGCGGACGGACCTCTGGTCTGCCAGTTGTCCCGTCAGGGGCATTGCTGGGTAGCTATGTCCGGAAAGGATAAGCGCTGAAAGCATCTAAGCGCGAAGCCCCCTTCAAGAATAGGTATCCCCATCAGGCTCCTAATAGACTATTAGGTTGATAGGCCGGATGTGTAAGCATGGTAACATGTTCAGCTAACCGGTACTAATAGCCGATCGGCTTGACCACAATAATCTGTGCCTTCTTGCGCGCAACAAGCGCCGCTTCCCTCTTCCCCATTTGTCTCTTAACGCAACGATGTACGTTGCGTTTCTTCTTTTAGCTTCCCCACTGCTCCTGCTTCCCCGACGCGCCGCCATAGATGCAAAAAATTCCAGTTCCTGCGAGGATTCTTGCCCGGAATATGCAACTATTTAATAGTTGAAGTGCCTGGCGGGGGTTGTACGTTTTCAAACAATGAAGCGCGACCCGCAGTATAAACAGACAGGTCGTTGTCGCCGGAACCGGCGCGCAGGTTGGAGGCAGGTCATGTTTAAGACGTTGTTGGCTTTTGTGATAATTTGTGTGTTTTCAGTCCTGGCATTTCACCTCGTTTTTGCAGATACCATACACCTTAAGGACGGCACAAAGATTGAGGGTGAGATTGTTTGCGAAACAAAGGATACATACGTAGTTAAGACCAAGGACGGTGTGAAGCAGATTGATAAAGACAAAATCGCCAAGATAGAGAAGGATGAAGAAAAGCCCGAAAAGAAACCAAAAAAGGACAAGAAGAAACCCGCCAAGAAGAAACAAACCCCGAAGAAAAAGAAGAGCCGCTTGAAAGGCTCGAGCAAAAAACCCAAGAAGACCCGTGAGTGCGTAAGAAAGACATTGGAGTTCCTTGCCAAAAGTCAGCAGGGCGATGGTTCATGGAAAAGCAGTTACGCATTGCCAGGCAAGGTTGTCATAGCCGCAGTATGTGGCACGGCGCTTATGGCCTCGGGTTCCACACCCACCAACGGCAGATATAGCAAGAACATTCAGAGAGCGCTCAACTATGTCATGGCGAATTTTGACAGTTCGGGAAAAGCTGGTATGCCGGGTGGAATGCCTGGCTTAAATCAGGTCAACTGGTCACTTGCAATCGGGGGACTGTTTCTCGCAGAAGCTTACGCAACTGCCAGGTCAGGCCCTCTCAAAGAAAAATTGAAAACCTGCTACCAGTCTATTCAGGATAACCAGGAACCCTCCGGCGGCTGGGGGCACGGGCCGGGCGGGCCTTGCGCGCTCGGGTACACGGAAATGGCGGTAATGAGCAACTGGTGCCTCGGTACGCTTGGCGCAGCAAGGCAGCAGAAGTTCAAGGTAGATAAGGCGAAATTGGAGAAAGCTATACAGTTTATTGTTGATTGCACCAATGCTGACGGCGGAGTGAGTTATTCAGTGGCAAACAAGGGATGGAGCTGCCCCGCACGCGCGGCGGGCGCTATCTACGCCTTCTCAATGCTCAAGGTAAAATCCCATCCCCACTTCAAAAGGCTCGCCAACTTCTTCGACAAGAAACTGGAAAAGCTCTTTGAAAGGGCAGGGCAGGCGCATGGTTCTCCTGGAATGGGTATCCTGCAATGTGCGCTCGGGTCAATACATCTCAGCAAAGCACATTGGGACAGGTACGTGGAAGCCTTCTTTCCAATGATACTGGACGCCCAGAATCCTGATGGCTCCTTCAAGAGCATCCCGCACCCCAAGGAAGGCGATGGAGATAAAATGTTAGGAACTTTCTACAGTACCGGAATATGCGCACTAATCCTCCAGCTTGACGAAGGAAAGCTGAGATACATAAGCGGAATGTACGCAAGAAGCAAAAAATAAAAAAGCCCCGTGTTTCGCACCCGGAAAACAAATGTTCCAAAGCCGCCGCGTTCATCGCGGCGGATGCAAGCCGCGGGCTTCAGCCCGCGGGTATCTGATCCCGTTGCCTGCAACGCGGAATAAAAAAACCAGAGATCCTACTTCCCCAACCCGCCGCCGTAATTGCGCCCAAATTACGCTGTAGCCATTCTTTTGCGTGACAATTCCATGACAATGCTCTGATACGCTATATTCTGTAAAACAATATCAGGGAAGACGTACATGGCCCGAATGATTCTCCTTGTTTTCTCCATGGCTATGACCTGTTTTGCGGGAACGAGTTGTCGAGCCTTCCGGCCCGATTTTCAAGATTGTCCACGTGATGACTCCTTTACCGGACGATATCTGGTGGTATGCAAGAAGGGCTTTGAACCAAAAAGTTGCCGGAACACTCCCAAAAACTCTGAGATATCTCAGGAGTATTGGGCAGAATATTGGAACAGGCGGGGATGCGTTGTGGAACTGCCTCGTTTCTATGTGGTTGATGCTCGGAAGATGCGCAAGGAACTTCAAGTGCACTGCAATGTCGGGCTACGGCTGCTATCCTTGGGTATGTACAAACATGCAAGGGAAATTCTTTCTGCATGCCTTGAACTCGTGCGCTGGTTCCCATATAACCTTAACCTTGATAAGGACTATGAGTGCATTCTCGGTTCTGCAATAGAGCAATGCAACCGCAGGCTCCATCTTCCTGTTGGCTCAAAATGAGCAAAACAAGCCCCGGGTTTCACACGGGGATGATAGTTTTGGAAGCACCATGCCGGGAGGCGTGGTGAAAGTTTAGCCGCGCTGCTTGTCAGCGCGGAATAAGAACCGTGCCGCAGGCGGCACGGCTAAACTTTTACTTGCCGGGGTTGCTGCTTTTTCTATTTCTTT
>CAYWBA010000419.1:0-2883 GCA_964455955.1 uncultured Planctomycetota bacterium
CGAGATGACAATGTTCCAATTTGTGTGCCCACAACTAAATCCGTATTGTGTCCCCAGTTTATAAAACTCCTTCGCTCCCATGGCGCGGTTTCGGGGGAAGAGCTGAAAGAGAAAGGGCAGGAGAAATGAAGAAGATCCTTCCCGTAATAGCAGTCGGTATTGTCATCGGCGTCGGCTACGCGGTCGTCAGTGACGCTCGTTTCAGCGGCAAGTTCAACACAGCCAGGATGGAATTATTGTACTCAGAAGATTTCGAGACGGGATTAGATTTCGCGCCCGGCCACAGGTCGGAAGATATGAGGCTCAGGACGAGTGACCGGCAGTGCCTCTCCACGTCCACCGACCGGGCACAAGAAGGAGCGCAAAGCCTGTATGTTGACCCAAAACCGTTGAAGTTCGGAAGCCTCTCTGTGAAAAAAACACTCCCTTGGAAAGATGTTTATCTTGTTGAGTACGACGTTCTTATTGTCAGCCATTACAAGTGCAGAAACAAAAACCTGAAAAGCAAGGTTGCCTCCTCCATTTACAATCTTTTCTCGACAGGAGACCAACACATTGTCGCCTTCAGGGAGGACGGAAAGGTCTACTGCTGCGGCAAGAAAATGAGAAGCTGGAAGCCGGGTACGTGGTACCATGTTAAATGCCGGGTGGAAACGGTAAAAGACTCGAATAATATCAAGGTTTACCTCGATGTGGACGGTTCGAAGTTTTATGTCTACAATGTCGATGTCTCTTTCCGCGAAAAGAAACGCTCAGAAAACCAAATCCATTGGCCGTATCTGAGCCTGTCGATACTGTGCATGCCCTGTTACATCGACAACATCAGGATTTACGCGTCAGATGATTAAGCATTTAGGAAAAACAAGGATTGCCTCTTATCAGCCCTTAATTCCTGTGGCGTGCCCCCCAAAAACTGATTCAGGTTTTAAGAATATAAGCCCGGGGAAGTCAAGAAAGAGAGTAATTGGAACGCACAGTCAACCAGCTTCTTGACATTCCCCGCGCATTTCGTACACTTGCGTAAGCCCTTGTTGTGAGGTACAACCATGCGCGAACACATTCTCATCCTTCTCGTTTTCCTTCTCATTGCCGGTTGCGCGACCACCATGTTGCAGGACACGCAGGTTGAACAGAACAGAAAAGCTTTTTTTGAGTCAGTTCGTAATGGCGACCTGAACAAAGTCAACGAGTTTCTTCTCTCTGGCATTGCACCCGATACGACTGATGAAGGAGGGCTAACAGCGCTACACGAAGCAAGTCGGCTTGGTTACACTGAAATAGTACAGCTTCTTGTTGGCAAAGGAGCCAACGTCAATTTACGAATGGAGCAAGTGGGATTCACACCACTGCTACTTGCAATAGAGAACATAAAAATTGTGAGATTTCTTATTGAAAATGGCGCTGACGTGAATGCAAAAGATGACATACTTGGCATCACTCCTCTTCAATACGCTGTAGCTTCAGGGAACAAGGAAATAACAGAATTACTTCTTGCAAGTGGAGCAGATGTAAATTCGAAAGAAAAAGCTTTTGACACTACATCACTTCATAGCGCTGTCACAGAAGGCCATACAGAGATAGTAGAGCTTCTTCTTGCAAATGGGGCTGATACAGACACGAAAGATAACATGTTTTGTCGAACACCGCTGCACTATGCAATTATGGAAGAACGCGAAGAAATTGCCAAGCTTCTGATAGACAGTGGCGCTGATACCACAATAAAAGACATAAATGGTCATACACCATTTTTATATGCAAAGTACTGTAACCAGAATAATATTGTGAAACTGCTTGAGGAGTTACCGGGCAGCTCGGTCGGCAAATTTGATGCCGAGTTGATAGAAGCTGTAGGAAAAAGAACGCTGGACGAGATAAAGAAACTACTTGCTCAAGGTGCTGATGTAAATGCCAGAGATACTATGGGTGTCTCACCGCTGCATTTTGCAGCAGCACGAGGAGATAAAGAAATCGCAGAACACCTTATCTCAAAGGGGGCAAATGTAAATGCAGTAGACAACATCTGGAAAAATACACCTCTGCATACAGCTGCAAGATTCGGCAGGAGTAATATAATAGAGGTGCTTGTATCTAAAGGCGCTGATTTAAACGCAAAGTATATTTCAGGCCATACCCCATTGCATGTAGCTGCAATTGAAGGAAATAGTGAAGCTTTGAAAACGCTTATCATAAAGGGTGCAAACATAAACTCTCAGGATAAAGCAGGCAAAACGCCTCTGGATTGGGCGATAGAATGCAAGAATGAAGACGTAGAAAAACTCCTACGCTCTCACGGCGCGCTTACGGGGGAAGAGCTTAAAGAGAAAGCGCAGGAGAAATGAAAAAGGCACTCTACGCACTGGTAATTCTCATTCTGTTTGCCGGTTGCGGCGAGGCAGATTCTCGCACTAATACGTTGTCGAAAGGGTCTGCGACGGTCATAGAGACAGTTCATCTGGGAAATATCGTTAGTATTATTTGATTGAACCGTTGTGCATTGTGATTAGTAGTATTACTCGCTGATCTTCGGTGGAAAGAATGAAAAAAGAGCAAGATGACTGGAGACTCACTGGTCAGGAAAAGTACCTGAAGGGAGTCATTCTTATCCACCAGAAATATAGACAGAACCCCGATAACCCCGAGTGGGACCATGACCACTGTTCCTTCTGCTGGGCCACATTCATGGTTGGAGGTGAATCAGGAAGTCTGGAGGAAGGCTACTCGACCGAAGACGAATACTACTGGGTCTGCCCGCAGTGTTTTGAGGATTTTAAGGAAGCTTTTGGGTGGTCTGTTAGAGAGGAATAGACTTAAAGATAGCAAAGCATTTCTATCAACTTCCCTGCTTATAGATTCTCTGTTTGAACCGGTTTGTGGCGGAAAACA
>CAYWBA010000420.1:0-2862 GCA_964455955.1 uncultured Planctomycetota bacterium
GTCATAACCATCAGAGCCGTGGCGACTGGTGCTGAAGGTTTTTTCTCAATAACTTCGTCAGATTGGCCCTTGGCTATCTGTCCTTTTTCCGCCATGTCAGATACCTCCCGAAGGATTTACTTGGTTTCCATAATTGCTATTTCAACGCGCCGGTTCTTTGCCGCGCCTTTCTTGCCGGGTTTGTTGGGTACTCTTGGGTTGAACTCGCCGTAACCCGCGGCGTACATTCTTTTCTCGGGCACGCCGAGTTGTTTGAGTTCCATGAGCACCGAGACTGCACGCCCAACTGACAGGTGCCAGTTGGTGGGGAAATTCTTTAGCGTTGCGGGACGTTTTATCGGCTGGTCGTCAGTATGGCCCTCAATGCGAATTACCGCATTGGCGAATTTTTTGGACTTGAGCGTGGGGGCGAGCTTTTTGAGAATGTCTTTTGCTTTTTTTGTGAGGTCTGCGCTCCCGAGGGCGAAGAGCACATCGCCCGCGATGCTTATCTTGTTGTCCGGTGTGATTTCAATATCGCCGCCAGCCACTTCCGGTCCGAAACTCTCCTTTACACCTTCGGCAAGGAGTTCTTGGAGCTCTCTGAATGCCTTCTTGGCCGCACTATCTGCTGCCTCGAGTAGCCCTTTCAGCATAATGTTTGTAGCTTCAAGAGTTTCCGCCTTTTGGGCAGCTTCCTTTGTTGTGCGGGCGAGGTGTTCGTGCTCTTTCTGGTGGCCGTCAATCAACTGGACGTAGTCCTCATTTTTCTTTACAACGTGGTGGTATTGCCAGAAGGGCACGCAGCCTGCTCCCGCTGCGACTGCGAGAGCCAGGGCGAGACAGACGAGAAATGCGAACCTTGACATAAGCGGCAGCTCCTTTATTTTTCAGTCTTGACTTCTTTGACAAGGACGATTTCAACCCTGCGGTTGGCAGGCGTGCCTTTTCGGCCGGGCTTGTTGGGGACAATGGGGTGGTGCTCCCCGTAGCCCACCACGAAGAGCCTGTCCGGGGCGACTTGGCGTTTCTTGAGTTCTACGAGAACGGCGTGTGCACGCCTTGCGGAGAGGAACCAGTTATCAATGTTTTCCTTAATGGTTTTCTTCACCGGGATATCGTCGGTGTGGCCGTCTACGCGGACGTAGTAGTTTATGTACTTATCGGAGTTGAGGAGGGCGGCGAGCCGCTGCAGGGCCGTCTCGCCTTTTTTGGAAAGCTTGCTGGAGCCGGCCGAGAACATTATTTCGTTTTCAAGGACTATGCCGCCGGTTTTGGGGTTGGTTTTCCAGCCTTCCTTGGGTGCTTCGGGCGGTTTTTCCTTGTTGAGGTCTTTGAGCAGCGCCTGCGCGGCTGCCAGCCTGGCCTGCTCGCCCTCGAGCTTGTCAGCTAATATGTTGTTTTGAGTTGTGAGGTCTTTGTTCTGGCGGGTGATGCGATGGTTTTCTGTAAAGAGATAATCATGCCGCTCTTTAAGTTCGCCGTATTTTGCGGTAGGAACAGCGCAGCCACAAAGCAGGACAATCAACGTAGCTAAAACTAAAAACGCAAGTAGGTTTTTTTTCACCTACCTAAACCTCCCCTTTTTCCCTGCAATCAACAACCCCGCCAGTGAAAAGTACTCCGAAGCAGTTGCAGCGCTCATGAAGCCAACCGGTCTCTGCCTGTGAGAGGGGGGACAAAACTGCACCTATCCAACAAAAAGGCTCAAGAACCAGTCCGCTATTCCACGGAACTTGTCAGCCATGCCCACCGCGTATTCCGGGGTAACGTTTCTTATCGTGGTGAAGAGGAACGGCCCGGCCAGCAGGATAAACGCTGCTGTCAGAAACAGCATCACGGTCCAGCCGACGTGGCTTTTCTGCCTCTTCATCTGCATTGCGCGCAGCCGGGCTGAGCGGCTTATGCGCCCGGAACTTGCCCTTGTTGGGCTTACTGCTTCGTAGTCTTCAACTCCCACGAAAGCGGCTTCGGCGGGTGTAGGTTTCTTGGCTCTCCGCTTGGGAACCCGGACGGCGGAGGCATCCACTATAGTGGCGGCCCCTTCGTCTGCCTCCTCCTCCACCTCTCCAACGGGTGTGGGCATCGGGATAGCTTCAGTTACTTCGACCTCTTCGGCTTCTCCGGTCAGGGTAGGGAGCTCTTCGGTGTCGAAGACATCGGCGTTGAGGACTGTTTCGCGGTCCCTGGCGCCTTCGTCAATCAAGAGGTCCTGGTCGGTGGGGAGGCCTATTTCCGCGTCCGAGTCGGTGAGGATTATGGTGGGCTCGGTCTCGCGGCCTTTCCTGTGCCTCTCGACTTCATCCTTGCGGAACTTCATTGAAGCGCCGTCGCGGAACCCTCTCAGCTCGCCCTGGGAGACGAGACGTTTCAGTTCCATCTCGTCTATTTGAAGCTCGCTTAAAACTTCCTCAAATGTGTAGAAATCTTCAGCCATCTTATGCTACCTCCGCTTTCCCCAAGGGAGCGAAACCAGTAACACTTACTACCTTGCTACTTCTTCTTGCTACTTCTTCTTGCCTGGAGGAGTGGTTGAGCCTTTGATCTTCTTGCGAGTCTGCTCGTAAACTTCCTTGACAGAAGGTCTCTGGGTGCGGGGCTTCCACTCGTCAAGCATCAGGTCAAACTTTATGTTACGCGCAGCAACGAGATTAAGCTTATTGGCGTAGCATTCGTATACGCACATGCTCTTAGCCTGTGTGTCAATAACGTAGAGCAGGTCGCGGTTCTGCGCCTCTGTGTTGCCGGTAACTGCCATCATGCTGCCGGCGGACGACTCGGTGCCTGCAACCACAAGGGTGCGTGATGAGTTGACGCTGACTATGAGGGCTACAAGAAGCCCTGCGATAACCAGCAGAAGAAGCTTGTTTGTTGCGTCTGAAC
>CAYWBA010000421.1:0-2856 GCA_964455955.1 uncultured Planctomycetota bacterium
GGCGCGGGCCGGAACATCGACTATGTCATCAACACCGTCGAGCATCTGCGCGCGTTCGCCGCGAAGGAAGGTCTTTGCATCGAGGATGCAGCCCGGCGGGTTCGCTACCGTCTCCTTGAGGAAGTTGCCCAGTCCCTGGATGCCCCGGTGGTGGTTACAGGCCACAATCTTGACGACCAGGCCGAGACGGTTGTTATGCGAATGCTTCGCGGCAGCGGGCTGCGGGGACTCTGTGGCATAAAGCGGGTCCGGCCAATATCGGCGGGGAGCGAGGTTCTCCTTGCACGCCCGCTTCTTGACGTAAGCAGGGGTGAAATTCTTTCCTGTCTGCACAACCGCGGGCTGAATTTCCTTACCGACGAGACAAACGAAGACACTTCGTATTTTCGCAACCGCGTGCGCGCGGAGTTGCTGCCGCTGCTCCAAAAGCAATACAATCCCGCGGTGCGCGAGGTGCTTGCGCGCGTTGCGCAATCGGCCGCTTCCGTCCTGGAGCTTCTTGATGTGCAGGCTGAAAAGGTGTATTGTGAGAACTTGCTGGAAGAATCAGCCGGGAACGTGGTTCTAAGCCTTGACGGCCTGCAGGGCGCGGGCGATTATTTGCTCTTTGAGGTGCTGCGCAGGGCGTTTGAGCAGGTGCTTGGCAGGAGCTTGCTGAGTGCTGCGCGCTTTGAGCCGATTGCCGGCGCGGTTCGCGGGGGCCGGACCTCTGGGCGGCTTCAACCCGGGGCGGGGGTGAGTGTGGAGTTTGCGGGCGACCGCGTGCTTGTGACGCGGCTTCCCTTTCCGGAAAAGGCATTCGGCTGGGAGGTCCCCCTTAACGTTCCGGGCGTTACGGAGATTAAGGAGCTGGCGGGCAGCATAACGACTAAGGTGGTTGAAGGGGAAGAGTTCGACCTTGAGGCTTTCAAGCGGAGCCGCAGTGCGCGTGAGGAAGCTCTTGATGCGGACAGGGCGGGGCCCAATCTTGCGGCTCGCTCCGTAAGGGAGGGCGACCGCTTCCAGCCGCTCGGACTTGGGGGGACGAAGAAAATCTCGGATTTCCTGATTGACGAAAAGGTGCCTGCAAGAAGCAAGGCGTCTGAGGCGGTGGTTACCGCGGGCGGTGAGATTGCCTGGCTGCTGGGCCGCAGGCTTGACGGGCGGTTCCGCGTATCGGTGGACACGCGGCGTGTCTTGCTTCTGACTTTTAGTGATGAGGGCAGCACTTGAGAATAATACCGAGATACGTGGTCATTGACACTCTGCGGATAGCGCTTATGGCGTTTCTGGTCTTTACCGCCATATTCTTTGTCGGCCTGAGTGTCAGCGCGACCCGGGGCGGGATTACCCTGTCGCAGTTCTTGAGGATAATGCCTTTTATTGTTTTGTATACTATGCGGTTCACTTTGCCTATCTCGCTTCTTGTGGGCGCGGCTTTTGTTCTCGGCAGGCTTGTGGCTGACAGGGAAATCCTCGCGCTCCAGGCTTGCGGGGTGCATTTTGCAAGCATTGTAATTCCGCTGCTTGCAGTAGGATTGCTTTTCTCTGCGGGGATGTTCTATTTCAACGACAGAATACTCCCGGAGTGCGACCGCAGGCGGCGTAACGCGCTCAAGTCCTTCGCCCAGGAGATACTGACATTGCAGAAGGGCCGCAACAAGTCTTTTCATCTGCCCGGCTACTCCGTCTTTTGCAGGGAGTATGACGGCAGGACGCTCAGGGGGCTTATGATATTCCGCGATGACCCGAAGCTGCCGTTTGAGATAATCGCCCGCGAAGGGCAGGTCTGGCTTGGCGCGGAGGGGCGCCACATTATTATTGACCTGAGCGATGTGCGTATAACCTACTACGGCAACGCACCCGCAGAAAAGCCGAAAGGTGCGGGCGGTGAAGCCCAAGGCGGTACTGTGAAGCCGGGTTCCGTGGACAGGGTTTCCTACGGCGAGCTTGTTTCGGAGAACTATGCCATATATGTTCCCATACGCCAGAGGACAACGGAAAGGGCCTCCTTCCTGACCACTGCGGAACTTGTGGAGAGTTCGTACGAGTTAGCCCGTGGACTTGAGCAGGCCAAGGCGGCTCTTGCCGCGGCAACTTCTCAGGAGGAGCGCCAGGCGATTTCTGAAGACCTCGGTAGGGGGGCTTATTTGGGACGCAAGATAGAGATAGAATATCACCGGAGGTACGCGTCCGCTCTCGCGCCCTTTCTTTTCCTGCTTGTCGGGATACCGTTGCCAATACTCTTTAACAGCAGGGTTCGGCTGCTGCCGCCTTTTGTGGCGCTTATGGTTGTAATGCTTACATACTTCGCGGTAGGCATTGGTGCGGAGTCTTTTGCCGAGACAGGAAAGCTCGCCCCGTGGTTTGCCATGTGGCTTCCGGACATCCTCACACTGTGCGTGGGAGGGTTCCTGCTCTGGAAGTTGTTTGAAAAATAAGGAGTATCACCCGCCATTTAGCGGCGCAGCTTGCTGCGCGTGTAATAAAGCGGGGAGATGGTGAATGCTCAAGATAATTGACAGGTATGTAGTAAAGACGCTGCTTGTGTCCTACGGGATATGCCTCGGGTCCATACTTGGTCTCTACATGCTGGTGGACACCGTTACTCACATGGACGAGTTCCTTGGAAGCGGCGCGTTTCTGAGCGAGCTTGGCTCCTACATCCTCTCATCGCTCCCTGTTGTCTATCACCATATTGCGCCCGGGACCTTTCTTATGGCCTCGATGTTTACCTTGAGCAGCCTGAAGCGGCACAACGAGCTTCTCGCCCTGCGCTCCAGCGGCGTAAGCATCTACAGGGTTCTTGCGCCCATAGTGATTGCTTCTTTCGTGGCAGCCCTTGTCATGGTTGCCGTGCAGGAAGTACTTATTCCG
>CAYWBA010000422.1:0-2852 GCA_964455955.1 uncultured Planctomycetota bacterium
TAAACTGCTTGAGATGAAAAGGAGTGCAGGCTTTCGCATCCACGCTGATGCGGCCTACGGGGGATTTTTCAAACTGCTGGCGGACGCGGAGCCTCCACTTGTTGAAGCGCAGGCGTTCAGGTGTTTGAAGGAGTGTGACAGCATAGTGGTTGACCCTCACAAGCACGGGCTTCAGCCTTACGGGTGCGGGTGCGTGCTGTTTTCAGACCCGGCGGTGGGCAGGTTTTACAAGCACGACTCGCCCTATACCTACTTTACTTCGAAGGAGCTTCACCTGGGCGAGATAAGCCTTGAATGCTCGCGTGCGGGCGCCGCGGCCGGGGCGCTGTGGGCGACGCTCAGGTGCTTCCCGCTCGAGGCGGGGAGGGGACTGGGTGCAATTCTTGCAAAGAGCCGCCAGGCGGCGCTTAAGTTTGCCGGTCTGGCAGGGGATGGCGGGGAGTTTGAGCTGGTAGTAGAACCGGAGCTTGACATTGTTGCGTACTTCCCGCGTCCGGGGGAAATGAAGGCATCTGCTGTGAGCGAGCTTTCGGAGCATCTGTTTGAGACCGCGATGAACGACGGGGCGAGCCCGGTCTATCTTGCGAAGATGACAGTATCAGCGCCGCTGCTTGGAGACCGCTTTGGCAGCTCGTTCTGGGATGTTTCAAAGGTAACGGTTCTGCGCAGCGTGTTGATGAAGCCGGAGCACCTTGAGTATGCGGGGCAGGTTTACGGGCGCCTTGCGGAGCACCTGGAAAAAATCCGCGGATGAGTTCGGTTTATATTACCTTCTTTTCCTTCAATTCCTTTAGCTTGCCGGTGCTGTAGCCGAGGAGATCGCCGTAGATTTCCTCGTTGTGCTCGCCGAGTCTCGGCGGGAAACTCACCTTAAGGTCAACTGACCTGAGGTATGTAGAGATTACAGGCAGGGGTGGCAGGGAGATTTCCGTTCCCGTTTTGGGGTCTTTTGAGCGAATCATGTTTTTCTCAATGTAGGGGTCGTCAGCCACGTCCCGCACAGTCTTTACGCTGGAGATGGGAACGCCTATGCTGCCGAAGAGCTTGAGGATCTCCTCTGTTGTCTTGGTTGTGGTTATCTGGTTGATTTTGCTGTTGAGGTTTTGCACATCAGCTATGCGGCCTGCGTTGGCGATGTATTCTTCCTTGCAGAGGGACTCGAAACCGGGCAGCCTGGTCATGGAGTCCCACTGCCTGTCGTTTCCGACAGCGATGTAGACGTAGCCGTCTTTTGTTTCGTAGACGGAGACGGGTGCGAAGAAGCGGTGCGTGTTCCCCTTGCGGGTGATTTCGTAGTCGAAAGCCTTTGTCAGTGTCAGGGGGCTCAGCAGCCACGAGACGGCGCTCTGGAACATGGAGATATCTATTCTTGAGCCTTTGCCGGTGCCCTCGCGCCGGAAGAGGGCTTTGAGCGTTTCGCCGTATGCGTGTTCGCCCGCGACGAGGTCCACGACAGGCAGGCCAAATACCAGCGGGGGGCCGCCCGGCTCGCCGTTTATGTCCATGAATCCGGCCCTTGCCTGCAGGACGGGGTCGTAGGCCGGTTCCGAGATCTCAGGCCCGAACCCGGTGATTCCTATCCAGATAATGTCCTCCTTGACCTGCTTGAGCGTCTCGTAATCTATGCCCGCCCTTACGCAGCTTTCCTGGAGCTGGTTTGTGGCGAAGATATCAACATCCATTTTTCTGATTAGGTCTTTGAGCAACTGTTTCCCTTCGTCTGTGGCGAAGTTCAGGGTTATCGCCTTCTTGCCCACGTTGAGCGGCAGGAAGTAGGTGTTGATTGCCTCCTCGCCGAGGACGTTGTCGCCGATAAAGCGATTCGGGTCAGGCCGCTCGGGATGCTCGATTCGGATTACGTTCATCCCGTCCGCGGCCAGCCTGTAGGTCAGGAAGGGCAGGGTGGTCGCCTGCTCGACGCTCAGCACAGTGGTGCTTTTGAAAAGTTCTAATTCTTCCATATCCAAACACCTGTCTCCAAGGGTACGTGGCTATCCTGTCATTTCTCGTGTCCGGGTTTTTGTTTTGGGGGTTCTGTTGACTCTTCTCTCTTGTAGACTGTCTTTCCTCCCACAATGGTTATCTCTACGTTTGTATTCAGAATCTCTTCTGGCGGAATCTCCAGTATGGGTTTGGAAAGCACGACCAAATCTGCAAGCTTGCCCTTTTCGAGGGAGCCTTTAATATCTTCTTCAAATGCGGCATATGCCGCGTCAATTGTGAAACTTCTTAAAGCTTCGGCTGGTGTCATCCTTTGTCCGGGGTGCCAGCCCCCTTCCGGGTATTGCTTATGGTCTTGTCTTGTTATGGCGGCGTAGATTCCCCATAAGGGTTTGTTGGATTCTACCGGAAAGTCGGAACCGGAAGCAATTCTTGCACCTGTCTTGAGGAGCGACCTCCAGGCATATGCCCCTTTTACCCTTTCGGGGCCGAGCCTGCCGGTTGCCCAGTACATATCAGAGGTGCAGTGGGTGGGTTGCATGGATGGGATGACACCCAGTTTCTTGAATCTTGGTATGTCTTCAGGCGAGAGGACCTGCGCATGCTCTATTCTCAGCCTGTGGTCTTCTCGCGGCACCTCTTTCAGTGCGGATTCATATGCATTGAGGACGACCCTGTTTGCCCTGTCACCGATTGCGTGCGTGCATACCTGAAACCCTCTTTTCAGAGCCTGGCAGGCAATTCTATGAAGCTCCCTTTCTGTCATGAGAAGCAGCCCGGAGTTCTTCGGGTCATCACTGTAAGGTTCTAATAATGCTGCCCCGCGGGAGCCAAGAGCACCGTCCGAAAAGAACTTGATGCTTCTGAGTGTAAGGAAATTGCTCTCAAGACCGGTTTCTGGCTTATTCCTG
>CAYWBA010000423.1:0-2835 GCA_964455955.1 uncultured Planctomycetota bacterium
GTACCGATGTACGATAAGGTCCTGGAAGGATTGACACCGTTGATGGAGAAGTACCCCGAGGAAAAGGGATTAGCAGAGATATACAAGCAAGCCAACGACGAGCGCAGGGACCTAGCATACGAGTAGCTTCAGACTCCAGACAACTGTAGGCGCCCTGATTTGCTGGGGCGCCTTTTCTACCAGGATACAATTGCTTGGATATGGCCCTGGCAATGAATAACAAAGGGGGACAACATGAAGGTGGAAGTAGTCCTCGGCTTCAAAAACGGAAGCGAGCACAAGGCTACGTTTGAAATCGAAATGCCGAAGAAAGAAGGCGAAGAAAAAGCTGTATTTGAGCGCGCGTTTGCGAAGATAGTGCGAATGATAATGCACAAGGACATGCGCAAGGGATTTATCAACACCGGGTCTTTCGGCTTCAGGACTGAGGATGTCAGCTACATGAAGCTGGCAGACTAAAAACAGAAAAGCCCGGAAGTCCGGGCTTTTTCTTGTCAGTTTCCGACCTTAGATGGATTTTTTGAGTGCCTTGCCGGGCTTGAAGCCAACGGTCCTCGACGCTGCAATGCGGATCTTCGCGCCGGTCTGGGGGTTCCGGCCCATCCTCGCCTTGCGCTTCTTTACAGTGAAGGAACCAAAGCCTATTATCTGGACGCTTTTGTCCTTCTTGAGTCCCTTGTTAATGGACGCGAATACCGCGTTAACACTTCTCTCGGCCTCAGCCTTGGAAGAACCAAGAGCCTTGCTGACGGCTTCGGTCAACTGCGCCTTGTTCACTACAACACCTCCTCGAAAAGAAACCAAACGGCGGAAACAAAACCCCTCAATGCCAGAAATTTACTGTGTTAGCGGACGGGTGTCAATACAAATTTCTAAAAATATCGCAAAATTTCCAGAAAAATAGCGGCTTTGCGGCCGATTGGGCTTTTCCGTGATGTTGGCACATGTGCTGTCCCTCTTGAAAATACTGGGCCGCAGCCTATCGGCCATTCTCACATCAAGGTTTCGTTAGCCGGTTTTTGTGGTGCCCGCTGTAGAGAGCGCCTGCCGGTTGTGCGCAAATCAAGTGGGCCTTCCAGCGCGCCGCGCTACACGCATTGCCGTCACGGCAGTCGAGAGCTGCGCGATAGCCGCATTGACCGTGGCAAGGTCCTGCGTTCCTGGCTGTACCGCGCCGAAGCGGATTTCGAGAAACTTGCTGGTTACAGTCCAGGCCGGCTCTGAAAGCTTTGGCACGCTGACGGAAATTACTCGGGCAAACTCGCTTGGTGTTTGCGAGTACTTGCGTCTCAAGCCGGCGCGTTTCAGGATTTTCAGAAAGTCCCGGTAGAAGGCTACAGAAGCGTCTCTTGCCCGTACATATTTCCTGCGTCTGCCCCCGCCCGTGCGAAGGCTTCTGCGCAAGAGGATTAGCGCAATAACCAGTACAGCGGGGGGAATGGCGATAAGAATTCCGCGAAGCACTTTTTCCTGCAGATCGCCTGCAGGCCGGGAGAAAAAATCTCTGATTGACGCGAAGAGCCTGCTGAACCACCCGCGCATCCTGCGACCGCTTTGTCTGACTTCGACTGCTATCTTGCGCTGCTCGACTGCTGAATAGGAGATGACATGGTCTATCCATTTAAGGCGCAGGTAGGAGAAGAAGTCGGTCACGGTGCTTGCAAGACCCCGGTCATCGAGCGGTGCGGATGGTGTAGGGTCGAATCGCACCCAGCCTATCTCATTGCGGTTAAAGGGGTCTATGTCGCGGTCGAAAAAGACCTCGACCCAGCAGTGCGCATCGCGCTGGCGGATAAGGTAGAAGTTACCGTAACTGTTCCACAGAACACCCCGGTATCCATTTACAACGCGTGCAGGTATGCCAAGCGTTCGAAGCAGCACTGCCATTGATGAGGCGAAAAGTTCGCAATGTCCCGCCTTCTGGTTGAAAAGGAAATCGTACACCGGCTCGACGTCCGGAGTACGTTCAATCTTCATTGTGTATCCTATATTATCTTGCAGATACTGTCGAACCGCCACAACCTTTTCATAAGATGTCTGCGCATTGGCCATGAGAATAATCTTTTCGGCAAGGTTTTTGAGGTCGTAATAGCGGAACCATGTCCCACTGGCGGGAAGCTGGGTGTAATTCGTATCGTCTACGACAGGATAGGTAAATGCGGTGGCAAGCTCTGGTGAGTTAGGGTCGAGATTCTGCGAATAACTCTCATAGCCGATAAACCCATACTGCGAGGCTGTGCTGTATACCGAGCCTGCGGAGTCAACCTGCACGGAGTGCGGCGCCTCGCGGCTGAAAAACTCAACCTTATATACCGGGTGGATACCGAAGAGGACTTTAGTGTCAAGCGGCGACTGCCATATACGCTGAATTATTGTGTCAGGCGGGGCTGTCTTAAAGGCTTTCAGTTCATAGATTC
This sequence comes from uncultured Planctomycetota bacterium, assembly GCA_964455955.1. GTDB lineage: Bacteria > Planctomycetota > SKW154 > SKW154 > DAOVDS01 > CAYWBA01. Next base: position 2,418 of record CAYWBA010000423.1, read on the forward strand.
TTTTCCCGCCTTCAATAAAGGGAACAATTGTTTTGCGCTCCCCTGTTGGTTCCGTAAGGTCGGTCAGGTCTAATATGTCAATCTCCACAGGGGTGTGCTTTCGCCACCTGGTGCCATCATAATGGCTGAAGGCGACTCCGCGGAAATAAGTCAGGTCGAGCGCCGGGCCTGTGACGTTGGTCAGTTGCACGCGCATTACCTCTGCCGCCCCGGGCTCTATCTCGCCTGCGATGCTCAGGTCAAGGTTTTCACTGAAGCCTGCAATACGCTTCGGGCGAAACTGCGTATGCCACAGGAAACCTGCCGACAGTCTTGGCAGAATAACAAAGAAGACTGAAGTCAGCAAGAGCGTTACAATACAGATGGAAGTAGAGCCGGTAAAGAAAGACGGGTTTATCACACCGAGGGTCTTTTCTTC
>CAYWBA010000424.1:0-2806 GCA_964455955.1 uncultured Planctomycetota bacterium
TCCCACAACGGGTGTTTGTCGCCCATGAAGTCCAGCATGCTCTTGACCGCAGCGCAGAAGGTATCTGCTGCAGGTTGCACCTTGACGTTAAGCTTGACTTTCATTTACTGCTCCCTGGTTTGCATTGCTTTCTTTGCCAGTTGCCTGCCTTCTTCGAAAGCCTTTGTGTTTTCTTCGATTTTGGCGGGAATGCGCGCAAGAAGCGCTTCCTTGACCTTTTGGGGCTTCACTGCCCCGACTACCTCCGATACAAAGCCGAGCAGCAGGGTGTTTGCGAAAAGCTCCGAGCCGAGCTTCTTCTTTGCGGTGATTGTGGCCGGGACATTGAGGACATTTCCCGCCGGGGTGGGGCCGCCTTTTACAAGGCCGGAGTCGCAGATAAGTGTTCCACCTGGTTCAACTGTGGGGCCGAATTTCTCAAATGCCGGCTGGCTCATGCAGACAACAACGTCGGCGGTTTCTGCCTCGAGCTCGTGTATCTGGCCGTCTTCGATAGTGACGTCGCTTTTGGATGCACCCCCGCGTGCCGCGCTGCCGTAGGACTGGGTTTGCAGCGCGTGTTTGCCTTCGAGCACTGCGGCGGCCCCGTATATCTGGCCGAGCATCAGTATCCCCTGCCCGCCGAAACCGGTGAAGCGGATTCTCACCCCTTAGCTCCCTTTCTGAATCTTCTGGCTGGCGGCCCGCAGCGAGGCTGCGAATTCCGGCCTCTCCATATCGGCAAGCTCGCCGACAACAATCTTTCCTTCAAGCTCCTGCGCACTCTTCCCGGCGGCGTTCTTTACGTTTATGGAGTTCTCCTTGTAGTGGTTCAGGAATTCGGATGCGGTGCGCATCCTGACCGCTTTGCCGTAGCTGACCGGGCACTGCGAATGTATCTCGACAAACGAGAAGCCTTCTTTGGCAATTGCTTTCTTCATTGCCTTCTTGAGCCCCATGGCGTGGTAGGTAGTCCACCTTGCCACGTAGGTGGCACCGGCCGCCTTTACAAGTTCCGCAGGTTCAAGAGGCGGCTCCAGGGAGCCGTAGGGGGTTGTTGTGGTTTTCACCCCAAGCGGCGTTGTGGGGGCGACCTGGCCGCCGGTCATGGCATAGATGGCGTTGTTGACCAGGAAGACGCTCAGGCCGATGTTTCGCCTCGCCGCGTGCACAAGGTGGTTTCCGCCAATACCTGCAATGTCGCCGTCACCCGCTATGACAATCACCTTCAGGTGCGGTTTCATAATTTTTATGCCGGTGGCGAATGCGAGCGCGCGGCCGTGGGTTGTATGCAGAGTATCGCATTTGAAGAAGGGCGAAGGAATCCACGACGAGCAACCAATACCGGTCACGCAGACAATATCCCGGGGCTTGATGGCGCTTTCGTGGATTGCGTGTGTGAAAAGGTTAAGGACAGTCCCGCATCCGCAGCCGGAGCAGAAAGGCGTCGGCAGAATATCGCGCCGCAGGTATTCAAGCAGCGGATTTTCTTTAAACTTAACCTCTTTGCTCAACGTAGCGCCTCCCCAGAGCCTGGGTTCCCTGTCTCGCTGGCGGGTGCAACCCGCTTTAGTTCCACTGCTTACCTCTGTTGTGCCGTGCCTGTTCGAAGCGTGACTTGCGAGCCGATGCCCTCGGCCTCGACTGCTTCAAGAATTTCGGCGACTGTGTGCGAGACGCCGCCGATTTTGGGTACTGAAACGACAGGGCAGGGGACGAATCTTTCAATTTCCCTGTTGAGCTGCCCGAGACACATCTCAGGTACTACAATCTTCTTGACCTTCTTGCCTATCTCCGCGACCTGGGTACGCGGAAACGGCCAGACGGTAATCAGCCGCATCATCCCGACAGGCAGGCCTTTCTTTCTCGCCAGCTCGACAGCGCCTGCCGCGGGACGCGAGGGTGCGCCGTATGTGATTATCGCCACCTCGGCATCGTCAAGTGCTGTCTCTTGCACCTTTACAATCTCTTCACGCGCAGATTCTATTTTTGCGACAAGCCGCCGGGCGAGAGTCTCATGGACTGATTGCGTCTGGACATCGCGCATGCCGGTGGGCTTGTGGGTCGAGCCGGTGACGTGGCGCAGTGTGCCTTCTCCGAACTCAAGCATAGGCGGTACATTGGCGCCGCCCGCGTGGGGTTCGTCGCCTTTGACTTTCTTTCGCGGCTCGATTCGGACCCCGGCCGGGTCGGGGAAGGTTATGTTTTCACGCATGTGGCCTATTTCACCATCGCCCAGGAGTACGACGGGGTTGCGATACCGCTCGGCGAGGTTGAAACATTCTATTGTCAGGTCGAAGTACTCCTGGACCGAATTGGGTGCGAGGGCAATTATCTCATGGTCGCCATGAGTTCCCCAGCGAGCCTGGTAGAAGTCGCCCTGGGCGCCTTTTGTCGCCTGGCCCGTGGAGGGGCCGGAGCGCTGGATGTTGACAATTACGCAGGGTGTTTCGGTCATGACGCCGTAGCCGATTCCTTCCTGCATGAGGGAGAAGCCGGGCCCGGAGGTTGCAGTCATGGACCTTGCGCCAGCCCATGCAGCGCCGATTATTGCGGAAATCGAGGCTATTTCGTCTTCGAACTGGACAAAGTATCCGCCGGCATAGGGGAGTTCGCGGGCGGCAGTTTCCGCGACCTCGCTGGCAGGGGTTATGGGATAAGCTCCGAAAAAGCTGCATCCTGCAAACAGCGCGCCGTACGCCACTGCTTCATCGCCGAGGACGAAGCTCTTCTTCCCGGCGTACTTTTGCAGGTAGTTTATGCGAATCTTGTCGAGCTTTTCCAATGCGCCCCCGTGAAAATCTCCGATTTTCACTGCTCTACTGTT
>CAYWBA010000425.1:0-2797 GCA_964455955.1 uncultured Planctomycetota bacterium
GAGACAGGTGGTTACGGAGCAAAAAAATTTTCAATTTGGCACATCTTTTTGGTGTTGCGATGACGGGACAAAATTTGTCACCTGTTTTGCATCGCCCTCTATCCCAGACTGGGTAAAGCTTTGCAGCCGACATCGGCGGGAAGATTAACATTGGCAGGTATTGCAAGCTGTGGTCTTGCGCCCGCGGGTGTATTTACAGGGTTTGCGCCCATGGGTGGCCGGGAACCCTTGTCACCACAGAGACACAGAGGACACAGAGACAAGAAAGAGAAAAGAAATCTTTTTGTTTTAGCCCCGCGAAAAGATGTTGCATGATTATGCAACATCTTTTACAGCGCCGGAGGCTGTTTTAAGGACAAGAGAAAATGGTTTTGTGGTGAGGGGTTCCGCATTAGCGGGAGGATTAACATTGGCAGGTGTTACATTATTGTGGACTGACGTGTTGCTTGCCCGGTGCGGGCTTCGGCCGGTTTGTGGCGTCTAATGCGGATGATTCCAAAGCCGCAGGTTTCATACCTGCGGAAAGAATTTCCCCACGAATAAATCGTAGGGCTGCTATGTAGTTGTTTATCAAGGACCTCCTTGAAACAGGATTTGGCAATGAGCGCCGATTGCGCGCAGGCTGCTACTGTCCGGGGCATTTTATCAGTATGTAGAAGTCCCTGATTTCGTATTCGAGGCCTGCCTGGCGGCAGATTTGCTTTAAGGCATCCTCAAGCGGCATACCGGTGGCCTGGAGAGTTACCGTGCTGTTGGATGCAAGCTGTGTTGCTTTTGCAGATACGATAATGTTTGTACTCGATGTCTCCAGTGATGGAATAACATCCTTAAACGGCGTGTTTATGAAGTCTGAAGTTACTGTGCGGGACTTGACTTCCTGCTCCATCTGGTATTGCCGTGCGCACAGGGCCATTGCCTTGTAGGTTGAGGAAGACGTGACGACAACACCACCGGGTGAAAGGAGACAGTGAAGACCGGAACTCGACTCTACGCCTTTAAGGAGGTCGGCACATGTGAGTTCTGCAGGGAGCGATTTTATTTCGGGGTTTTTGCCTTCAAGCAGTTGCCGGGCCTGGTTATCAATTGTGAAGGTGAGACCCAGGTTGTATTCAATGAACGACTTGATGTCTGAGAACGTGGTGGGAATTTGCCCCTCGTCAATCTGGACCTTTTGCTGGAGTTTCTCTTTAACTGCCTGCGCTCGCTGGAACTCTTTGGGTGGAAGCCCGAAGGGGCAGGCGTAGTCGGTTAGCATCACCTTGAGGGAAGAGACGTCGGTTGTGTTGGTGAAGTCCTGCTGTTTGAGACCGAGGGCTTCCGCTTCGTCCGGCGTGGTAATTAAGACAACAGGTTTCCCATCCCTTGTGGTGAGCCGGTAGGTGAGGTCGCCGCCTGAGATGCAGAGTGCCCCGAGTATTTCGTTAATCGGGACATCGTGGAGTCTTCCGGAGATTTTAATGTCATCCCGGCCGAGGAGGTTTTCTGAAATGATGAAAGTGAGGCCGGTAATATCCCGCATAAACATGAAAGCGAATTCCAGGGGGGTGTCTCTGAGCGAGAGAGTAACCAGCCTGTTATGGAGGTACCGGGCGAGTTCTTTGATTTTTTGCTGCTCGCTTTTGCCTGGTTTGGGTTTTGACTGCGGCTGCGGTTCTTCTTCCGGCGCTTTAGGAGTTTCTATCGAATTAGCTCCTGCGTCCGTACTTCTTGCGTTCCCAGGCTTGTTGGGTGAGACGCCGGGCGTTTCTGGCGCAGAGAGTATATTCGCTTCCTGTCGGCTTGCGGCATGGCTGTATGGCGGCTCTCTGTCCACCAAGAAGTGTAGTATAAGCAGGACTGAGACGACAACAGTCACCGCAACGCCGGCTGCTATTTTCAGATAGGTGGCTGTTGCAGTAGCTTGTGGGTCGGCGCCTGCAGAAATGGCGGGCGCGGTTTTGCACAGTTCGGCTAACTGTGCGCTGAGTGCAGGCGGGACAGGTTTTGGAGAAGTTGTTCTAAGCGCCTTCTCAAGGGAACCGAGGAATGCACCAAATCCGCCAACTTTGAGCGTTTTTTTAAGCTTCTCTATTGCGCGGTGGAGGCGCGAGGCGACAGTCCCCTGCGGGCAGGCCAGCGCGGTTGCGGACTCTGAGTAGGAGAGTCCATGATAGTAGTGGAGCACGACGGGAATCCTGAGCTCATCGGGAAGCGCAAGGACCGCGTCTTTTACCTTTGCCGGGAAGTTTTCTTTGCTCGGGTGCATCTTTTCCTCCCTGGTATTTGCCACCACCTTGGTCTCATAGTGTTTGCGTCTCTGCTCACCGCGGCGGAGCTTGAGAGCGCAGTTTACGGCGATGCGGGAAATCCACGCCCTGAAGTTAGTATCCGGCCTGTACTTGGCAGCCTTCCGGATAAGGTTCAGGAAAGTCTCCTGGGTCGCATCCTGCGCCTTGTCGGCATCGCCAAGTATGCTGAGAGTGAGGTTGTAGACGTGCCCTGCGTAGCGAGAGGCAATCTCACTAAGCGCTTCTCTGTCATTGTCCTGTCTGAATCTGACTATAAGTTCATCAACCTGCTGCATACTTCTTCCTCCAACAAGAGAAATTTATTCTCTGCCCTCCATAATACAAAATCCCGCTCGCTGTACTTTTCTTTTCAATATATAGCTAATTTCTTGAAAAGACAGCAAAAACAGCGGCAAGGCGTAACTGCTACGCGTTGTTTGCCGTGATTCCAGGCTTGATGCTGCTTGCACATACGCGGGTTTGGTAGTATCATTATTGTGGGAAGCGGGAAAAATCGGAGGCGGCTGTGT
>CAYWBA010000426.1:0-2796 GCA_964455955.1 uncultured Planctomycetota bacterium
AGCCGGGACAGGCCCTCGTACGCTGCAATAAACGTTTCCTGCACTGCATCTTCGACTGCTCCGGTGTCTGAACCGAAGCGCAGGCGGAAATATCCCGCAAGAGCGTTTTGGTAATGCTTGACAAGCATTGTGTAAGCCCTCGTATCGCCGGAAATGACGCGTTGAATAGTCTCAACGTCGCCCATCAACAACTCCTTTTGTAGGTATGTGCCCTGAAGTGACTAACTCGCTGCAACTTTTTGCGATTTTACAGGAAAAAACCTTACATAGCTATAGCCTAATTGACTTTCTTGGGCCAGACTGCAGTGAAATGTTATTGGGAATAATAAGGCCATAACTAAACGGCTGTCTGGTTGACAAAGCAACCTGTCCCGGCTAATATCCTCTCGTCAACAGGGAAAAGGAAGGATTTGGGGATATGGAAATTGCGGGGAGCATGCTGGAGCTTGTGGGGAACACGCCGCTGGTGAAATTCAACAGGATTTTTGCAGAGTGCAAAGGAACTGTAGCGGGGAAAGTAGAGGAGTTCAACCCGTCAGGCTCGGTAAAGGACCGGATTGCGCTGCACATGGTAAGGCAGGCTGAGAAGGAGGGTAAGCTCAAGCCCGGCGGGACAATTGTCGAGAGCAGCTCGGGCAATACGGCGTCCGCGGTCGCGTTAGCCGGGCTGGTACTCGGCTACAAGGTGATTATCGCCGTTATTGACAAAGTATCGCCTGAGAAGCTCAATTACCTTAAGGCACTCGGGGCGGAAGTTGTTGTATGCCCCTATGACGTGCAGAGAGATGACCCGCAGCACTATCTTTGCGCGGGCCGGCGGATTGCGGACGAGACCCCGGGCGGGTGCTACCTGGGCCAGAACGACAACCCGGCCAACTCCATGGCGCATTACGAGCTGACCGGGCCTGAAATCTGGCATCAGACTGACGGCCGGGTTACCTGTTTCGTCGCCGGCATCGGCACTGGCGGGACGCTTTCCGGCACAGGTAAGTACCTCAGGGAGCAAAACCCCGGCATTAAAGTGATAGCCGTGGAGCCGGAGGGCTCCATCTTCCGCGAGACTATGGAGCGTGGCAGCCCCGAGGGCCTCTGCGGCAGTTCCTACAAGGTGGAGGGAATTGGCGAGGCCGAGGTTATCCCGAAAAATCTCGACTTCTCTCTCTGCGATGAGATTGTCAAGGTAACTGACAGGGAGTGTTTTCTCACCGCGCGCAGGATGGCACGGGAGGAGGGGATTGTCGCCGGCGGGTCCGCGGGCGGCGCGGTTGCAGCAGGCCTCAAAATCGCAGACAGACTGGGTGAGGCCGACATCATGGTTATCATCCTGCCTGACGGCGGGGACCGTTATATCAACAGATTCTACAACGACGCCTGGATGCTTGAGAACAAGTTCCTGCCCGAGTGACCTGTTCTCTTGCGCAGTTCCTTTGTCAAGAGGTGGGAAATGGGAAAGAAATACCTGTGACACAGGTGATAGTTTTGCTACAGTTGTGGAGCAGAAAGGTTGGCTATGCGAATTATGATTGTGGACCCGGTCTTTGTGGGGGAGAAGTAAATTATGAACAGCAAGATAATGTTTGCTATTGGGGTTGTCGCCCTTGTTGCGGGTGCGGCTTTGTTCTTTATTGGCATTAGTTCCCGGCAGTCAGGTTCCGGTCCCGGGGCTGCGGGGGGTGCCGGGAGCATGCGGGAGATGCTGGCCGCCGCAGAGAGGAAGAACAAGGAACTCGAGGCACAGGTCGCCAGCCTGGAGGAGCAGCTTGCCGCAAGAGATATTCCGGCATCGCCCCGTGCAGCCAAAGGGAGTCAGCCCGGCGGCAAGAGGGAACCCGGGGAGGCGGCACGTATGTCCCGGGTGGAGCAGATAAAAAAGAGCATTGCGCCAGGCTTGGCGAAATACGCGAAGTTCATGGCGAAGATGATAAAGGCCCAGGAGGACGGGGGAGCGGGCATGGAGCTAATGAACGACCCGGAAATGCTCGAGATGCAGGCCGATGTGCTGAAAGCCATGGCGAAGCTGCAGAGGGAGCTGGGCCTCTCATACATGGAGTCCGTTGCGGGGCCGCTGTTCATGTCTCTTATCCTGGAGCCGCTTTGCAAAGAACTGGACGTGGCCCTCTCTCCCGGGCAGTCGGAAAAGCTGGCGGCGATGAGTTCACAGATAGTTGAAAAGCTGCTGCAGGTCAATGAGAACAAGAGCGTATTCGAAGTTGAGAAGGCTTATGAGAGGATGGCCGCGCTGAGGGGGTTCAACAGCGAGTTCAAAGATTTCCTGACGGAAGAGCAGAAAAAGAAGCTCGGTTTCTTTGCTCAACAATCCGAGATAACTTCTTCAATGTGGATGGGCAACTATTCCTACCGGCCTGAAAGGGCGGAAGAACAGGTGAAAGTATGGCAGCAGAGCTTCGGCATTGCCGGGGATGTTTACACAGGCGCGCTGACCTCGATTGCCCAGGAGTACATGGCATCATACGGTGAGGTTGAAAGAAGGTTCGCCGAAGCGGATAAACTGACAGACCGGCAGAAAGAGGAGAAGGACCGCGAGATGGTAAGGGTAGAGGTGGAGACCCTCACCAAGATTTCGCAGCTTGAGCTGACCCGGGAGCAGCGCGAGAAGGTCACAAATTACAACCCGTTTAGTCCGTTTGCAGGTGCATACAGGCGGACAAGTAGCAGGGCGGCAGGAGAGACAGCAGGCCTATCGAAACTGTACACCCTTTCGTCTGCCCAGGAACTTTACTACAACCGGAACGGGCGCTATGCCCAGACGCTTGCGGAACTGCAAGAGGCTGGTAT
>CAYWBA010000427.1:0-2793 GCA_964455955.1 uncultured Planctomycetota bacterium
AGCACTTTGCCTTGTTGCCGGGTTCAACCCGGTGGCTGCGCCACCTCCGTGCCTCTGTGGTGAAATTTGCCCTAACTTATTGCAGGACAAGATGTTACGCAACACCACATTCCTCGATATCGCGCAACCTGCTTACATGGTAAGAGGTTACGTCATTTCTAAAGTTACGCCATACCACGCAAATGTAGTTGAGGCCCCCGCCGGATCTGTAAATAGGGGCCCGATTTTTGGGTGTAGCCCCGTCATAACCTACTGTAATACCAATATGTTAGGGATTTGCAACCCCACACACGCTATTTACAGATGTATTTACAGATTGAAAATCAACCGTATACGTGATAGCATCGGCCCGGCGAGAAAGGGGTCATGGAAATGAAAATAGTAAACAAGCGATTCGCAGGCAAGGATTTCAAGGCTGTTCAGGTTGTGCCGCTTGTGTGGCGAGTGAAGTGGTTCCTCATCTTCGCCATACCGGCCGTTGTCATATTCTACTTCTACCCCAAGATGTGGGAGGCGGCAAGAGGCCCCAAGGGACAGTCCTACTACTACTTACTCATGATTGTGCCGCTGCTGCTACTGCTCTACGCAATCAGCCGCGCGGCGCTGAGAGTGGTGGTATATACAGACCCGAAGGACAAGAAGTTCGTGGTAGTCAGGGCAGGACTCTTTCTTTCAAAGGAAAAACTCAACATTGGCGCATCAGACATCACGGGCGTCGTGACCGAGACCATAGTGACTTCCGACAGGAGTGACGAACCTCACAAGACGAAACGCAAGACAAAGACCTTGCTGGTAGTCAAGAGCAACAAGGGTAATCTCAGGCTCTGGAAATACTCGAAGGCAGCGAGGGCGCAGCAGGCGGCAAGGCTGATTGAGCAGCTTTTGAAAAGCTGAGAAACAATGGTTTTAAGCAAGTACGTTACCAGAAAGTTGCAAAGAGCACTGGACAATTTAGATTCCGGAAAATACTATTATCCAACCGGAGGTTGAGAGTTGAACGTTCGACAGGTTGAATGGCACGGCAAGCCTGCGGTCGCGATAGCATACTTGAGCGACAGGCAGCAGGTCATCAACATAACGACGTTTATCATCTTCGGCGCCGTGCTCGGCACGGGGCTTGCCCTTCTGCCCAAGTACAGCCTGCTTGCCCTGATTCCCGTCCCAATCGCCGGGATAATCACCGTAGATGCACTCAGGCAGCGGATGTTTATTCTTATGGACGGCAAGAAGCGGTTCCTGACCGGCGTGCGCCGTGGCCTGCTTTTCACCAAGGAGCTTTACTCTGTCCAGGTGGTATTGATAAAAGAGATAAGGCTGGAGGACTCCACCGCCAAGCGTACCAAGGTGGAAGGCCCGGAGGCGGGCAAGGAAGGCGGCATGCGCAAATTCCACGTAATCGCCATGGGCCGCAACAGCGACGACCTGCTGTGCGCAACAAGCAGCGAGAAAACTGCCACACTTGTTGGTCACGCAGTCTCACGCGCGATAGGAAAACGTTTCGGCGGGCGCATCAATCTCTCTCACTGGCGCGATTACATCGACATTCTGGAAGAAGAGGAAAAAGAAGCACTGGGCAGCTTGATGACCGATTCGCGGAAGCACTAAGTCCCGAAAGGGCTTTCCCGGGCGTCAACACCCGTTGCGATAATTGGAGGCAGACCCATGGCTGGCGATAAGGCAAAACGCTTCGTATTTGACGAAACGTTGGAAAGCTTGGACCCGGACCTGTGCGAAATCATAAGGCTTGAGGAAGAACGCCAGGCCAACAAGATAATCCTTATCGCTTCCGAATCTATCTGCCCTCCCCCGGTTCGCAGGGCGCTTAACTGCGTCTTCAACAACATTTACGCCGAAGGCTATCCCTCCCCGCGGCAGAGTGAATACGAGCGCGAACTCCTGCTTGATTACAAGCACATGATGACGCATCACCGCCGCTACTCCGACAGGCGCTACTACAAGGGTACGGAGTTTTGCGACTTTGTGGAAGCGCTTGCCCAGAGGCGGCTTGCCGGGCTTTTCGCAACAGACAGGATTGGCGCCGGGCAGATTTTCTGCAACGTCCAGCCGCTTTCAGGCGCAGCCGCAAACAACGCTGTCTATGACGCTTTCCTCAACCCCGGCGATGTGGTGCTTGGCCTGGACCTCACCCACGGCGGGCACCTGACCCACGGCTCCGACGCCAACCGTTCGGGCCAGAACTATCAAATCGTTCCTTACCAGGTGGACCGCGCAACAGGGAAGCTCAACTACGACAAAATCCGCGAGACTGCCAGAGAGCACCAGCCTGCCCTCATCATTGCGGGATACTCCGCCTATCCCTGGGCGCCGGACTTCGCCAAGTTCCGCGAAATCGCCGATGAGGTTGGCGCAATCCTCCTTGCAGACATAGCGCATACGGCAGGCATGGCCGCCGCGGGATACTACCCAAACCCCATAGAGCACGCGCACATAGTGAGCTTCACGACGCACAAGACAATGTGCGGCCCGCGCGGAGCGGTGCTTCTTACCGCAGACCCTGAAATCGCCCAGATGATGAACTCGGGCGTCTTCCCCGGCGAGCAGGGCGGCCCGCATATCCACCAGATTGCAGCCAAGGCGGTTTGTTTCAAGCTCGCCCGGACAGACAATTTCAAGGAACTGATGAAAAGAGTTGCCGAAAATGCCAAACACCTCGCCAGGGCGCTCGAAGAGGAAGGCCTCACCCTCGCCTACGGCGGAACCGACACGCACATGTGCTTGCTGGACCTCAAGAAGATAGAAACCCCGACAGGCGAGACACTGACTGGCGAAATC
>CAYWBA010000428.1:0-2184 GCA_964455955.1 uncultured Planctomycetota bacterium
ATGCAGAAGCATCTTGAAAGATGTGGGCCTTCTAATTGCGCACAGCGTTTACATGTCGCTTGAAGCAGGAGTGCGTGTTGATGGATAACAAGCACATCTACATCAACCAATATTGCTATGTATTCCCGAGCGGCATCTATAAGCTTCTGTATAAGCTCCTGTGCTGACAATCTTGCAGACTGATATACTTTATCCTCATCTATGTCACTCAGCTCAAGCCCGGCTCTCCGAATCACGGGAATAGACACTTCGAGCACAAACCGTATCCCGCTGCACGTCCTGAAACATGAACCCATGGTCAGAAGACACAACACAATTGTATTCCAGCTTCTGTTCAGGGCGCTGTGTCTTATCTCTTCCGGACTGGGTTCCGGTTCCCGCCCCAGTCTTATCTCGTGCATCAAAAACCGCTTTAACCGACCAACAACGCCACTGAAAAGCAGCCCCATACTGAGCACGGCTATAAGTACTCCCTTCATTCTTCTGCCTCCTTTCCAATAAGAACGGTCATACCGCCGGGATACGTCCTTTGCCAATTTCGTCTCTTTTCTTCACCGCCCATTCCGGTCCGGTCGCCTCAATCAAACTTATATAGATAACCCGCCAAGATATATTTGCCACGCATGAGGAAAGTACCACATGCGCATTATGAACAAGATAGTGATGAATATGCCCCCGAAGTACCGAGGCAAGAATTCTGAAACAGGTTCGACCAGAGGTAGCTACCGCAAATACACATACGAGTCCGAGTTTGGTGCACCTGAACCTGACGCTTTCAGGGGTCATCTTCACGGAAGGCTTGAGGAGGAATTCGATAGAGTGTTCCACTATCTTGACCATAAAGGTACTTTTGTCACCTACGATCAGGGCGTAAAAGGAGATGATGATTCTAATTATACACTTTCGATATTCCATTTTGCAGGGGCTACAGTCAGTGTCAGGGGAGAAGCTAGTTATTTGTGGCGCAAGAGCCACCTCTGTATCACCTTGGCCTCGAATGACGACGTCAGTGACCTGATTGAGAAGTTCCGCAACGACCTTGGAATTGAAGGTTTCAAGCACGAGCAATAGATTTCTCCTAATTCTGGCACCCCATTTTAGCATCTCGGTGACTGCGGAGACCTTGCAGTTGGGCAGATTATCTGCCTTTGTTGCGCCCCAAACCTGCCCCAAGACACGTTTTTAGGAGTACTTTATTTTTACCTTGACAAGGTTATGTATAGGCAGCATCAATGGTTACAGCGCGTTCTACAATGGGGCGGATACATAGGAAATAGGCTTGCCATGCAGTTAGTTATTATAGTTGACGAGAAGGCCCATATCCCCGTTTGGCTACTGACCGAGGGCTCCTTTTCCCATGAATGGATAATCTCGCGGTTTGTGCCCAGCAACAGAGAGCACCCAGAAAGGATTCTTGCGGCATTCATCCTCTATAAGTATTCCAAACGAGGTGAAGGTGGAGTCTTGTTCAGCCAAAAGGATTATCCCTTTCTGTATTCCTTTGTGAAGCGATTGCTCATCAGGAAAGTACCAAAGTATTTGGCAGACTCTTCTCCCATATATGAGTGTTTCCAAAATCAGTTCATTGCCGGGCCGAGTAAGAAGTCATTCGAGGAAACCAAGGACCAGAAGACGTCTCGGCGAGTTGGTGAGCAGGACAAGAAAAAGGATAAACCAACTGGGCCACCACCGCTCCGCTTTATGAAAGCATTCTTCAGATATAGCGATACACACATAGCCGCAAAAGGTGAACCCCGGACCAATATCCATTTCTTCAGCCTTAGTCGTTTGCCTGCGGAGTATAGAACCGAATTGGAGAATAGAGGAGGACAGCAGCTTGGAGAAGCTCTTCATGCCGCTGAACTTAAGAGGGCCAGACTATCGCGTGAAGAGATCTTAGATTGCTTTCATAAATGGGGGGGTAAGAGTAAGAGGAAAAGACCATTAGCTAAGGAGGAGTTCGATAGAGTCAGTGCTGAGGCCGACAGAATGATTAGACAAATTCGCGCTTCAGAGCCGGAGTCGGCAGTTCAAGACCTGTACCCCCAACTCAGAATTGAGACAGTCCTTGAGAAAGACAGAGAATGGAATGATGAAGAGCTGAAGCGACTTAAGGAGTATCCTCTGAGAGAGCTTTTTTGGATACATTTCAAGAATGGGTATGTTGCCCGTAGGGAGAAAGAG
>CAYWBA010000428.1:2194-2791 GCA_964455955.1 uncultured Planctomycetota bacterium
CGGCAGTACTGGCTTTGACATCATCGCTCACTTGAAGACAAGCAATCGTCCACTTCTCTTGACAGGAGACCCCGGCGCCGGCAAGACTGCCATCGCCAAGAACGTTGGATACATCCTGTCTGAGGACAATAACTGGACAGTATTCCTGATACAACTGGATAGAGAGAACCTGTCAGACTGGAAAGTATTGATTCGCAATGTGCCGCAGACGCTTATTATCGTAGATGATGCCCACTTGAATCCAAGTGAGACTCAGCGGTTCGCAAGAGAATTGAGATTACTTGCTCCCCGGGTGAAACTACTTATTTCAACTCGCAAGTATGAAAAAGGCAGCCCGTTCACCGGCGGATATTCTGAGTTTGAATGGATGGCACGGAAGGAAATACGAGCCCGCGACGGTTTTGAAGATGTTGTGGAGGCTTTCTTCAGAAATGAACTTGATCAACCCGTAAGAAGACGCCATCTGTATCGCCTTGAACAGTTCCAAGACGATCTCACTTTTTTGTCACATGCATTAGCTGCATATGACCCGAAAAGCGGAGTATCTTGGGAAAAAATATACCAGAGGATCGAGCAGCGCATTCGTGCTATGTCAGA
>CAYWBA010000429.1:0-2791 GCA_964455955.1 uncultured Planctomycetota bacterium
GCAAATTTTTTTCTGAAAGTATTTGACAATGCCATTTCGTGGTGTATATTTACATACAGTGGTGAGAAATGGTTTAAAAGGGTGAGGGGACGGCTCATGCGACGCAAGATTCGTACAAATGTGGTGAGAGGGGTGCAGTTGTGCGAAGAGATTTCCCGCATGGGCCTCCTTCGCTAACTGCAGACTTTGCGGGGGTCTGACCAACACATGTTTTTCGGCCAGTACAAACACACCGTAGACAGCAAGAACAGGGTTATCGTCCCCGCAAGACTACGCGAGGCAATGGGTCGGGAGACAGAAGGTCTCGTATTCTTCATCACGCGCGGCATGGACAAGTGCCTGTACTTTTTTCCCGAGGAGACGTTTGACGAGTATGTAGAGCAGCTGGGATTCAAGCTTCTTATCGGCAGAAAGAAGCGCCAGACCTTCCGCCAGATTTTCTCCAAAGCAGCGCGCCGGGTTTGTGACAAACAGGGCAGAATACAAATTCCGGAGAATCTCATAAAGATTGCCGACCTCAAAGACGAAGTCACATTTGTTGGATTCAAGGACCGCATCGAGCTCTGGGATTCGGCGACGCTGGAAGAAATGGACAAAAACACACTTCAGGACTTTGAAAAACTTGCCGAAGAACTAATAGGTGAGGAATAAGGCCACACCGGTAGCAAATGGCTGTATAGAGAGGGGAGACAAGCATGCCCGCAGTGTTAGAGAAGAAGAAGTTGGCACACCCGCCTACGGAAATGGCGACGGATTCCTTCGCCAGAGTCAAATCTGCAATGGACCAAGTACTTGCAGTTGACCAACCCGAGGCCGGCATTATCAAGTCTGTTCTTGCCGATATTAAGAGCCTTATCGAGCGCGCGGAGCGCGTGCGACGGTTATCACCCGAGCTGGCAGGCGTAGAAGTTTCTCCATACGTCTACAAGATGCTCAAGATGGCCGACCAGATTCAGCAGCAGTAGCTGCAACTCTTGGAATGCGGGTAACCGCATTCCCCGATGGAGTTAACGTGCAGCACCAACCTGTCCTGGTCAAGGAACTCATGCAGTACCTGAACCCTCGAGAAGGACAAATCATAGTTGACTGCACAATCGGCGAAGGCGGACACGCCATCAGGATACTTGAGGGAATCGGCGAAAGAGGAATGCTGATAGGACTTGACAAAGATGCAGAAATTCTTGAGCTCGCAAGGCGCAAGCTGAGCGGCCGGCCAAACGTCCGGCTCAAGCATATGGATTTCGCCAACCTGCCAGAGGCCCTTCACGAACTGGGTTTTGGGAAGGTTGATGGTGCGCTTTTCGACCTTGGCATTTCTTCATACCACCTCGAGAGGCCTGAAAGAGGTTTTTCGTTTATGGCTGAAGGGCCGCTCGATATGAGAATGGACCGCGGGCAGCAGAAAACCGCCGCGGACCTCTTAAACACCCTGCCGGAAGCCGAGCTGGCCAAGATAATCCGGGAATATGGAGAAGAGCCCAAAGCGAGAAGAATTGCACTCAGGATAGTCAAGGCAAGAAAAGAAGCCCCTGTTAACTCCACAGGGCAACTTAAAGAACTGATAGTACGTGCCACAGGTGGCAGGCACGGCGCAAGGCACGCCGCCACGCGCACGTTCCAGGCTCTGCGAATAGCAGTAAACGACGAGTTGGGTGCCCTGCACAGGGCACTTAAGGCCCTGCCCGAAGTGCTTTTGCCAGGCGGCAGGGCGGTGGTTATTTCCTTCCACTCCCTTGAGGACAGGATAGCAAAAAGAACATTCCGCGAGCTTGTTTCGGCAGGCTGGGCGAAAGTTCTGACACCGAAACCTGTTCTGCCTTCTCTGGAAGAAGTGGAAAAGAATCCGCGTTCCCGCAGCGCCAAGCTCCGCGCGCTGGAGGTGAAGCAGTGACAAAGTTCGTGTTTGTCCTGTGCGCTTTTGCGCTGCTGTCAATGCTGACTGTGTGGCAGCATCTCCAGTCGGTGCAGGCGGGATATGAAATCAACAGATTGCGCAAGGTGCGGAGCGTCCTGTTCGAGGAGAACCGCAGGCTCAAGCTTGAAGCTGACAGGCTTAAGTCTCCGGAGCTCCTGCTCAGGAAGGTTAAGGAGCTGGGTCTTGAGCTTCGGCCGGCGCGGCCGGAAGAGGTCGTGCGCATAGACAACAGCCCTTAATCTCCCTGAGTTGAATTGAGCCGTTGAGGGGGTAAAAGGTGAGACGGATTCAGGCACGAAGCGCAGTGGCCGCGTTCATGGTCGGCGCAGCGTTTCTGGGGCTCATAGGCCGCCTCTACCGAATCCAGAGAATCAACAAAGACTACTACCAGGTCCTCGCCGGCCGGCAGCACCGAGGCGTGGAATACCTCGAAGGAGTTCGGGGCAATATCTACACTTCAGACGGCCAGGCTCTGGCAAGCAGCCTGCTTGTTGATTCCGTCTACGTGGACTCCCAGTTCGTGGGTGACCAGAAGCAGACGGTGCTTACCCTACAACGAGCTCTTTGCCTGTCCCCCGCCGCCGCATCAAAGCTTCTTGCGAGGATTAAGCAAGGGCGACGGTTCATCTGGGTAAAACGCAAAATCTCTGAAAAAGAAAGGTATATTCTCAAGAAGCTCCGTATCCCCGGCATCTTCTTCGCCAGGGAATACAAGAGGTACTACCCTGAAGGAGCATTCGCAGCGCAGGCAGTGGGCTTCTGCGATGTTGACGACAAGGGCCTTGCCGGGATTGAAAGAGTTTACAACGATTACCTGCACGGGACCCGGGGAATGCGGGAATTTGAGCGCGACGCCCTGGGCCGCAAGATAACAAG
>CAYWBA010000430.1:0-2783 GCA_964455955.1 uncultured Planctomycetota bacterium
CCGGGGAAGCCCGGGCTTTTTTTGTTGGTGCGCGCTCAGAAGTAGACGCCCAGGACCACGTTAATCACCTGGTTCAGGTTGCGATTGGAGTCGAGCAGTTTCTTGTAAACAACTTCTATATATGTATTCCTGCCCGAGTCCCAGCCCAGCTTCAGTTGAAGCATTGAGCTTTCTCTAAAAACGGTCTTCCCGCCGGGCAAATAGAGAATCGGCGGCGGAGGTGACTGTCGGGCGGCATCTGTGTAATTAGTCCTTTCCGTTTCCTTGGCGTACCCAATTCCGACACCCCAGTAAAGGGGCGAGTATTCACCCCGCCGTGCTCCGAAACTGCCCAACAATGAAAGCGTTATATCGTAGTACTCCTGATAGAAGTCTTCCTCACTCGGTGGTATTGCCGTTGGTATTATGTCACGCTTCATCCTGTCGTAGCTTGAATCGAAGGAGAGCTCAATCTTGTGCATGCCGTCCGGCGGCAGCATAAACCTGATACAAAACCCCAGAGTTGGAACATTGGTGGGCCTGTCAATCTTGGCATCCCATACAGTCAGCCAACCAATCCTTAACGAACCCACCGCCGGCCTGTCGGGGTCATAGTACGGGCTGCTTTCCCCCACAACCTGCTTGCGCTGGGTGCGCTCGACGTAGTCCTTTTCGGGGGGGCTTTCCCCCACCACTCTTCTCCTGTGGGTTTCCTCGGTAACGCGGTCCTGTATGAAGAACCTGTCAAGCGAGGAGCCTTCGAGTTCATCCGCAGGACTGTAGAAGGTTCCAAACTCAGGCGAAACTCCATCCGCTCTTGCCTCGGGCGCAAGAAGCGCTAGTGCTGCGGCGGCAAACACCCATAATACAACTTTCAGTTTCAAGTCAGTCCCCTCCAATAACGCTGCACCTCTGATATTCCAGGTCTCTATAATACACAAGACGAGGCTTACTGCCTGCAATATTCAACAATTCTTTCGTCCGCAGAAGATATTCTCTGACAATACCTGCACCGGTTGCAGCTAACCATCTATATCCTGTATCTCCTTCAGGAGCTCTTCAACTGCAATATCGAAAAGCACCCTACCATGCTTTTCGCTTGCCAGTGATGGGTCGCTCCACATGCGGCCATCAGGGAATAGTTTTCGAAATTCTTTGCCCCCGGGCATTTGCTTGAGCGTGAACTTGTCCGGCTCAAACTTCGGCGACTCTGCGAGGAGCCCTTTGTATATATACATGGTGACTGAGAGCTCGCTGGGTGTAGAGTGCGAGCCCTCGCGTTCACCAAAAAGCTCCTTGGACTTTTCCTGGACCTTTGGGAGCCCGTACCACGAAGCAAGACGCAGCACTGCTTCGGGCAAGATTTCCCTGATTTCACTGAAAGCGGCGTCCAGAGTGCTTGTGTTTCCGCCGTGCCCGTTGACGAAGAGGAACTTTCGGAGTCCCCCGCGGTAGAGCGAGCCTGTAATGTCCTCGATAAACTTCATAAGCGTCGAGGGCTTAAGTGCGATAGTGCCTGCAAATCCGAGGTGGTGAAGCGACATGCCGAAAGGTATTACCGGGGTCACGAGAGTTCCCGTGCGCTCGCAGGCGGCAATTGAAACGCGCTCGGGAATCACGTAGTCAGTGCAAAATATCCCTGTCGGCCCGTGCTGCTCCGTTGAGCCGATTGGAATCACCACCGTCCGGCTCTTCCCCAGATACTCCTCGACTTGTTTCCATGTGCTCTTGGCGAGTTCCACCTACACCTCTATCCTGCCTGCGGTGTTTCCCGCAAGCATGTAGCGCTCAAGTTGCTGCCGTAAACCTCTTCCCCAAATTGTCCCAGCCTTACAGCGGGATATTGCCGTGCTTGCGCGGGAGACGCGGCTCGCGCTTGTCTGCAAGCGACTGGAGCGCATCAATTACCCGCGGACGGGTTTCCTCCGGCTCGATAATGTCGTCAATGTAACCGCGCTGGGCCGAAATGTAGGGATTTGAGAACTTCTCCATGTACTCGTTAATAAGCCGTTCTTCCTCAGCCTCCGGGTCCCCGGCGGATGCAATCTCCTTCTTGAAGATAATCTCGACCGCGCCTTTAGGCCCCATAACCGCTATTTCCGCCGTTGCCCACGCGAAGTTCAGGTCCGCCTTTACGTGTTTGGAGCACATGACGTCATAAGCCCCGCCGTATGCTTTGCGAGTAATAATGGTGACTTTGGGCACTGTAGCCTCGGCGAACGCATAGAGGAGCTTTGCACCTTGCCTGATAATGCCTCCCCACTCCTGTTTTGTGCCTGGCAAAAAGCCGGGGACATCAACGAACGTGATAAGTGGTATGTTAAAAGCGTCGCAAAATCGCACAAACCTGGCAGCTTTGACCGAAGCGTTAATATCGAGGCAGCCAGCAAGGTGCCTGGGCTGGTTGGCCACTACCCCGACAGACCCGCCTCCCATGCGCGCGAAACCCACTAAAATGTTTTTGGCCCAGTGCCGGTGCACTTCAAGGAACTCGCCGTTGTCAGCAACGCTGTGAATCACATCAAGCATGTTGTACGGCTGGTTGGACGATTCAGGTACGGTGGTCTTAAGAGCGTCTTCCATGCGGTCATGCGGGTCTTCAGTAGGGTGGAACGGTGGGGCTTCAGTGCTATTCTGTGGGATGTAGGAGTACAGAGCCCTGCAAAGCTTTAACGCCTCCTCTTCATTTTCGGCAGCAAAGTGGGCGACGCCGCTTTTGCTGTTGTGTGTCATGGCGCTGCCGAGCTCGTCGTGGGTGACATCTTCGTAGGTCGTGGCCTTGATGACCTTGGGGCCTGTAATAA
>CAYWBA010000431.1:0-2774 GCA_964455955.1 uncultured Planctomycetota bacterium
AAATAGATGCCGTAAGTCGTTGGTACGTAAGGAACTCTATTTACAGACGGGTTTCGCGGCTGTTGGAAGCATGATTTGGCGTAGATTGAAGAATATGAGGCTTCTTTTGTTGACAGGGGCAAAGGCGGTGATATACTTGGGCATTTCAAATCCGGCGGCCGGAAGCTTTGCACAATGGACGAGCCGATGGCATTGGCCTGCAAGGCAGCCGTTCGCAGGGGCTTGGAGAGACGGAGGCAAGCGGTGAAAACAAACCCCGAATCGCTAACCCAGGCTCTGGGGAAAATAGTTGGCGAAGGCCTGACATTTGATGATGTTCTGCTTCTTCCCGCGAAGTCTGACATACTGCCGAGAGAGGCGGATGTCAGGACCAGGCTCACCAGGAACATCTCGCTTAACATCCCGATTCTGAGCGCCGCGATGGACACGGTCACGGAAAGCAGGCTCGCGACCGCACTTGCCCAGGAGGGAGGCCTGGGGGTAATTCACAAAAACATGTCAATCGAAGAGCAGGCGAAGGAAGTCGAGCGGGTCAAGCGGAGCGAGCACGGCATAATATTCGACCCCATAACACTCACGCCCGATGCCTCGATTGGCACTGCCAAGGAAATCATGCGGGAAAACAACATCTCGGGCCTGCCCATACTTGACAAGGCAGGCAAGCTGGTCGGGATTTTGACGCGGCGCGACCTGCGGTTCCAGGATGACCTGTCGGTGAAGGCCGCCGAGATAATGACCAAGGATAACCTTGTGACTGCCCCGCCCGGCACAACTCTTGCGACCGCGCGGCAGATACTTCACTCGAACAAGGTTGAAAAGCTCCTGCTTGTTAACGAGGCGAACGAGCTTGAGGGACTCATTACCATAAAGGATATTGACAAGACCGAGCGTTTCCCCAACGCGGCGAGAGACGAGCGCGGCAGGCTGCGCGCGGGCGCTGCGGTAAGCCCTGACGAGCTTGAGCGCGTTGGAGCGCTGATTGAGGCCGGGGTGGATGTTATTGTTGTAGACACAGCCCACGGCCATTCGGTACGCGTGCTCGAGACGGTTAAGGAAATCAAGAAGGTGTTTTCCATAGAGGTGATAGCGGGCAACGTTGCAACGGCCGAGGCTGCGCGCCACCTGATAGAGGCCGGCGCTGACGCTGTCAAGGTCGGCATAGGGCCGGGGTCAATCTGCACAACCAGGCTTGTTGCGGGGGTCGGCGTTCCACAGCTAACCGCGATATACAATTGCGCGCAATGGGCACAGAAGGCCGGCGTCCCGGTCATAGCCGACGGCGGGATAAGGTTCTCGGGCGACATAACAAAGGCGATAGCCGCGGGGGCGCACACTATCATGCTCGGAAGCCTGTTTGCCGGCGTGGATGAGAGCCCGGGCGAAACAGTCATCTTCCAGGGCAGGCGGTTCAAGACTTACCGCGGGATGGGCTCGCTGGGCGCGATGATAGAAGGCTCAAAGTCGCGGTACGGGCAGGACGACATTGTCGAGATGACAAAGCTTGTGCCTGAAGGGGTAGAAGGCCGGGTGCCGGCCAAGGGACCTCTCTCGAACCTTGTGTACCAGCTTGTCGGCGGGCTCAAGGCGGGCATGGGCTACTGCGGGACGCCTGATATTGAGAGTCTTCGCACAAATGCGAGATTCTTGAGGGTCTCAGGCAGCACAGTGGTGGAGAGCAGGCCGCATGATGTGTTCATAACGCGCGACTATTTTGAGACCGGTCTTGAGTAGTCTCAGGTTTTTTTCTGTTCGGAGGCTTTGACAAACTTCAACCTCAGGTCTGTAAGGAGATTGTCAATCGCAATCTGCTCGGTCTCATTGAGGTTGCCCTTTGTTTTCTCTTTGAGAAGGGCAATCACATCAATCACATATTTGGCCTGAGGAAGAACAACTTCTTTTGTGCGAGTAAGCGGGTTCTCAGTTTCGCCCAGCGCTACCAAGGCTTGGACGGCAAGCCCTGCAAGAAACTCGCCGAAAGTCGGCTCAGGCGGCAACTGGTGCATTCGCTCTTTTTCCAACCTGAGCTCTGCGTCAAGCCGTTCTTTCTCCTTTTGGGCTTCTTCCTTCCAAGACTCGTCGTTTTCTGTTTCAATATCCATGGTAAATGCCCTTCTACTTCATTCCCCTTGTTTCTGCTGTGCTTTGTTTTGGTATTCTTTGTACTTCTCCTGTCCCACTTTGCTCTTTACATTTTCGAGAAGAGCACCGCTCATCTCCCCAATCGGGTTCTCAGAAGCTGTACTCTGCGCACGCAGAGCCATGTAGACAGCATCCTCAAATTCCTCGCCAGAAGCCTTAAGGTGCGCAAGATTATAGAGACCCGAAGCTGCTTCCAGCTTTCTGTCCAACTGCTCAAAGATTTGCCTTGCCTGCTCATAGTGACCTGCAGCCGTTTGCGAATTGCCGAGCCGGAGCTCGACATTGCCAAGGTTGCCAAGTGTAATCGCCAGGCCCGGGCGGTCCCCAAGCTTCTGGTGAATTGTGAGGGCTTGCTCAAAAGCGTCCTTTGCGCGGGCGTAATCTTCGGAGTCAAGATAGACCACGCCAAGGTACTGCAAAGCGTCCGCCTTTCGTGTGTCGTCGCGGCATGCCTCGGCATTCTGAATGCTTCTCTGAAACTCCTGTGCCGAAGCCTGGTAATCTCTCATATTCCTTAGCACCACTGCGAGGTTAAAGTGGGAATCACATGCACCCTGCTTGTCGCCCTGTTTTATGCATATGTCAAGCGCATTGCGGTAACCCTCAATGGACTCTCTGAGGCGGCCCAGCTTCAG
>CAYWBA010000432.1:0-2755 GCA_964455955.1 uncultured Planctomycetota bacterium
CAGTGTGACAAGATGTTATGTGAAAAGACCCCCTCTGATGCCCTGCGGTCGCTATGCGTAACTCGCGGCTGCTACCCGCCTTGCGATAATTTCCCTGCAACTGCAAAAAATTTACAAGAACCTATACATATGTTTTTCGACTTGCGTCAAGTCAATGACTTTCAGAGTGGTCCTAACAGCTTGCCTGATAAGATGTCGTGCAAAGAGGTTTTACATCTGAACGGCCATAAGTGGGTGCCGGGGCCAGTGATGATTTGTAAATTTCGCACATCTGTTCGCCGCGGAGAACGGGAGCGGGTAAGGCGGAGGGACATTTGCCTGAGGTCTGTTTTGGAGAAGATGTTTTTACTTGATGCAACAGGCGCACAGGTTATAATGAGCTTTTCGAAGCGGCGAACGATGATGCAGGAGCAGGTTTACATGGAATGTAGTCGCTGCAAAGCCAAGATAGCGGATGAGAACACCGAGAAGTGCCCGGTGTGCAAGATGCCTCTGAAAGAGAAGGGCACGACCACTCTTGTTGAGAAGGCGTACCTTTGCGATGTTCCGGGCGGGGAGGGGTATCTCGAACTCAGCTGGGGCAAGTCGTACTCAATCGGCAGGCAGGACACAGCGGATATAGTCCTGCCGAACACCACAGTTTCGCGGATACACGCCACGATTGAGTGGGACGGCGGGCGGTTTTACATAAACGACCTCAACGCCGCCAACGGGACGTTTATCAACAAGGCGAGGGTGCAGAAGGCCCCGCTGATTGACGGCGATGTGATAAGCATAGGCCCGTTTGACCTCACGTTCCGGACGACCGAGCCT
Organism: uncultured Planctomycetota bacterium; assembly: GCA_964455955.1. Lineage (GTDB taxonomy): Bacteria > Planctomycetota > SKW154 > SKW154 > DAOVDS01 > CAYWBA01. Next base: position 814 of record CAYWBA010000432.1, read on the forward strand.
GCTGCAAGGCTCTGGGGCGATATCGAGACGAAGAACATTGATGCGACGCAGGTGTTTGACCCCTCGGCCCTGGGCGCGCAGCCTTCGGCAATGAGAGGGGACCTGGCGAAGACCAGTCTTGTGGAAATCTTCCAGTTTATGAAGACGAATAACAAGAACGGCACATTAAGGGTTGATTCCAAGCACGGCGTGGGCGAGGTCTACGTCGCGGACGGCGACATCATAAACGCGTACTTCGGCGTCTCGATAGATGAGAAGGCAGTCAGCGAGATGATTGCGCTCAAGGATGGCCGGTTCGACCTTGTCAGCGATGCGAAACCGACTTGCGAGCGGACTATTACGGTTGATACAATCTCGCTGCTGTTGAATATCATGCGCCAGCAGGATGAGAGCACGCGGGCCGAGGGTTCGTCAGGGATTCTTGACAACTGAACCCAGCCGGAACGTTGAGATAACCTCTTCGCGGCTGCAGACAACCGGCGGGTATTCCATGTTCAGCGGCTGGAGGCGGATCCATGCGTTTGGGTCGTACAGTATCTGGCGGAAAACCGGCTTCTGGCGCTCGATTCGCGCGAAGACGAAGTCTCTGTTCTTCACCTGTTCTTTCGGGCTGAAAATCAGAATATTGCCTTCTTCGAAGGAGGGGGAGGAATCCCGCTTCATGGAGTCGCCGACGCAGTATATGGCAAAAGCTTTCTCATCATCGATGCGCGGCACGAAGACGAAGTCGTCCACATCATCTATGGGCAGGCCGTCGCTTGAGAACTCCTGCGGGTAGCCGCCGGCGACGGAGCCGATTATCGGCACCGCCACGCGGGTCTTGCCTTCCTCGCCCGTTTCTATATCTATGCCGCCTATTTGTCCGAGAGTGGACTCCGCGTGCGCCTGAGACAGGCGCGAGACCTGGCGCTTGAGGTTGTTAATAATCCGCTGCTGGACCTCGAAGAATTCGCCGGGGCTCATCTTCAGCGCCTTCGAGATGCGTACAATCATCTCGTTTGAGAGAATGTCTATGTCGCCCTCTTCCACGGCACGCAGGTAGCGCTCCGGCTTGCCTATGCGGTCCCCAAGCTCTTTGCGCGTCAGGTGCAGCTTGTGCCGCTCCTGCCGGACAAGCTTGCCGATGTCGCGGTTGACATGCTTGAGGTCCACCTCGTCAAGGTCCAGCTCGCCGCCCTCGAAGAAGAATGAAGGCTTTACATCCAGGGCTTCGGCAATCTTGTCGAGGAGCTTCGTATCAATGCGGCGCTGACCCTTTTCGAGCCGGGACATCTGCGACTGCGACAGCCCGACGCGCTCGGAGAGGTCCTTGCCTGTAATCTTCTTTCTTTCGCGCAGCAGCCTTATCTCGAGGCCGACATCCACAGGTTCTTTCTCCATAAAGCGTTACTCCAAATAGTATCCCTCAACTGTTATTATACGCATAATAGGCAATGTTTTCAACTGAAAAGCAGATTCATAAGCCTGCAAATCTGCAATTTTTTGCAAATTCTTCCCTATTTGGCAAGGAAATTTGGTCTCTCCACGCGATACCCATTTGCCATTTACTTTATCCCGCCTCTTGCTGTATCTTTGCCATGCGATGTCGAAAGCAACTCTTTTCACATTTTCAATACCTTCTGGAAACACCTTTTTACAGGTCTGTAAACGTCTGTAAATAGCTTGTGTGGGAAGTAGGTATCGTAACCTGCTTTTGGCATAAGGACTTACAATAGCAGGCAATTCAAAACAGGTGCACCTGTTTACAGATTTACAGGGGGTCTCTTTTATATGTGTGTACTCTGGTGTGTGATAGAGATGGACGCAACCCCTTGCTACATATACAAGTTGCGTCGGGACGCGAAGTGTGGGTACGTGTAACATCTTACTCGCCAACAAGTTAGGACAAATTTCACCACAGAGGCACAGAGGTGGCGCAGCCACTTTTGACAGAAGTGCTTGC
>CAYWBA010000433.1:0-840 GCA_964455955.1 uncultured Planctomycetota bacterium
TTTCACACGCGCGGCGCGGCTCGAGGTGCTGCAGCGTGTCGGGCGTGACTTCGGGTTCGGCAAGACCGACATGCCGTGGCTCAGGACGATCCATTCCACCGCCTACAAGCTGCTCGGCCTCGGCAGGGGGCAGATCATGACCCGCAAGGCGTGGCGGGAATTCGCCGGCATGTACGGCTACGACCTGACCGACCCGAAGGATGCCGAGGTGGAGCTTGCCAACGGCGTGATGGAACCGCCGCGGCGCACCGAGGATGATGTTCTTCTTTACATCTACGGGTGGGGTCGCAACAGGCGGCTTGACGTGGAGCGTTCAATGGGCAGGTGCCCCGCCTATGCGCCTGCGCCGCGTTTCAGGGAGTTCGTGAAGCGCCTGGATGAGTTCAAGGCCCGGAAGGGGTTGCTGGACTTCACCGACATCCTCGAGCGCGTGCTGGAAGAGAAACTGCGCCCGCCTGTCGAGGCTGCCTTCATAGACGAAGCGCAAGACCTCTCACCGCTGCAGATCGCCGTGGTCGAGCAGTGGTTCAAGCCGTGCCGGAAGGTCTGTGTCGGCGGCGATGAGGACCAGGCGGTTTACGGTTTCCAGGGCGCAGAACCCGACTGGCTCATGTCCCTCTCTAAGCGGCACATGAGGCTTGTTCTCGGTCAGTCGTACCGGGTGCCTGCCTCCATACACACGCTGGCGCAGAAGATAATCCAGCTGAATCGTAACAGAATGGAGAAACGTTACAAGCCGACCAGAGAAATGGGTGAAATCGAACGCCTCCCCCTGGAGCAGGCGCTACGGCAGATTGATGGCGAAACAGAAACGCTGGTCCTGGCGCGAAACCGCATGTT
>CAYWBA010000433.1:850-2740 GCA_964455955.1 uncultured Planctomycetota bacterium
ACGTTGTTCGAACGTCGCCTGCCATACGTGGTGGAGGGTACAGGCGGTGCCAGCCCCATGAGCTCCGCGACCGCGGTGCGCGCGGTCAGAACCGCCAATCGTATCCATGCCGGCCGCGATATCGACGCCGACGCACTGCATGCGCTGCTCTCGTTAATCCCCAGCCGCGAAAATGAGCTTTTGCCTCACGGCGTCAAGGCCAAGGTGAAGCGGATGGATGGAGTCGTATCGCAGCAGGCCATGCGTGAGCAGCTTGGCCTTGGAGGCCTGATTGACTCCATCAGGCACACCAGTCCAACGTCGGTACTGGAAAAGATTGCATCTCCCCATCGAGCTTACTTCCAGGCGCTGCTTGACCGCTACGGTGATATCCCTCAGCCGTGCGTGCGACTGACGAGCATCCACTCGGCGAAAGGGCGCGAGGCGGACCTCGTTGTGGTGCTGCCTGACATGACCCGCGCGACTTACAACGAATACTGCGACGGCGCCAGCGGCGGGAACGAGGCGGAGAATCGTGTCGCATACGTGGCTGTTACTCGCGCCAAGAAACGACTTGTCATTGTGAATCCGCACACCAAGCGGTACTACCATTACCCGCGTGCTGAAAACATCCAGCTATGCGATGAACCTGAAGAAGACGATTTCCCTGCAGAACTGTATGAGGAGTTGTGACCATGGGCGGGGCAATTAATATATCCGAAGTGAAGATAAGGCTTGCCGACAATCATGAGGGCGGGCTGATTGGATGGGCGAGCTGCCTTCTAAATGAGATTATCCTGCTGGACAGTATCGCGATCCGCCGCAGCCGGGAAGGCGAGATAGTTCTCGCATTTCCCAGGTCGAAGTCCAAACGCGGCCTGGAGTATCCGTACTACCGGCCTGTCACCCGCGCTGCGTATGAGCAGATACGGGGGGCAATAGTGTTAAGGCTAAAGTCATTGGTAGAGGATATATATTAACCTCATAAGACCGGATTGAGAGGGCATCGAGTCGAACTGGTACTCTCTATCGGTTTACTGGGAAATAAGTGGCGAGAAAAAAGGGGAGAAAAATGGACGTGAAAGAAGGTGAAACAAGGGTGAAGAAAGGAAAGAAGGAGAAAGAAGAGAGAATATATAACTATATATATATATTATATTTATATATATCTTTCTCTCTTTCATCCCTACTCCCTCTCATCTCTCTTTTTCATCATTTTTGCCTGTTTGTGTACACGATGGAGGGAGGCGAAAGAACAAGAACGGAAAAGGGCTATCGGTACAAGGCGAGGGCATGAGCGAGACTGTCATAACCAACGTGAGAATCAGGCTGGCAGACGAGCTGTCGAGCGGACTCATCGGCTGGGCTTATCGCGATGGAACAGGAAAGCCTGCATCCTGGAGGGCAGACAGTAGTTGCCGTCAAGAACGATATCACGATTGAGGAATTAAGCGAACGTTACCGGAACGCAAATGCCGTGTTCAAACCAAAGGAGCTTATAATAGGAGAAGAAGATGAGTGCACCGACGAAGATAGATAAAGCACTGCTTCATCGAATGTACTGTGATGAGAAGAAAACGATTGCCGAAATAGCAGCTCAGTTCGGCGTAAATTATGTAACAATGCGGAAACGATTGCTCAGGGCTGGCGTCCAATTACGCAGTCCAAGAGAAGCAAGAGTGCTTTCATTTCAGCGGCGGGGAAAACCGGGGGCACTCGATAGGGAGTTTCTCTGGAAAGAATACGTCAAGCGCGGTCGTACCACAGTGGAGATTGCCTGCGATCTTGGGGTTACAGCTCAAACTATCAGCTATCACTTGAAGAAAGCGGGAATTGCGAGGCGATCCAGGAAAGTGAGGATGAAGCAAATATGGTCCGATCCGGGATTCCGAGAGCGGATGACCGGCGGCA
>CAYWBA010000434.1:0-2736 GCA_964455955.1 uncultured Planctomycetota bacterium
ACAACCGCCTTTTCCTCGACCTCAAGACCCTTCTTCGCCAAGGCCTCGCATATCCTGCCTCTCGTGATAGACCCGTAGAGATGACCTTCCTCGGTGGCCTGTCCCACCACAGTGCAGGAACTCTGTTCGAGCTTTTCCTTAAGTTCAGAAAGCTGCATGCGCAGCTCCTCCATCTCCTCATGGCGCTTCTGCTGTTCCCTCTCTACAAGTTTCACGTTTTCTTCTGTGACCTCAACCGCGAGGTTGTGAGGCAAAAGATAGTTCCTTGCGTAACCCGACGCAACATCAACCACGTCGCCGGGGCTGCCGAGTTTTTCTATCCTCTCTCGTAAGAGAACTTGCAAATTCCCTCCTCCCGTCGGGCTGTAGTTTCTAACGTCAGTATCCTTTGATATACCTCAAGCCTGCGAGCCGCGCATCAGCCGACGAAGGGCAGCAGCCCCATGATTCTTGCGCGCTTGATAGCCCTTTTCACGCTACGCTGGTGCTTGGCGCAATTGCCGGAGCGCTTCCTTGAAAACATCTTGCCCTGCGCGGTGCAAAGTCTCTTGAGAGTTTCAATATCCTTGTAGTCAAGCTCTTTAACATTATCCCGGCAGAACCTGCATCTCGTGCTTGGTGCAAATTTCGAGTACCTCTTTTGCGCCATTTAGTCTGACTCCTCCATTTTCATCCGGTGTCAATCTTTCTTAGAACGGAACGTCATCGTCGGCAGGAGTGAACGAGGGTTCCTCCTCTGTCTTTTGCTTGGTTTTCCCCTCTGCGGCTCCTCCTCCGCGGCCGCCCAGGAAGGTGACCCTCTCCGCCACAACAGACAGTTTGCTGCGTTTCTGGCCGTCCTGTCCTTCCCATGTGCGGAACTTCAGCCTTCCCTCAATCAGCACCTGCCTGCCCTTGCTCAGGTATTGCGAGCACAGTTCGGCAGTCCTGGCAAACGCTTCTATGTCAATAAAAGTTGCGTCTTCCTTTTTCTGCCCATCCTGCCCGGTATAGACCCTGTTGGTCGCCAGGCCGAAATTTGCGACAGGAGACCCGCTCGGCATGTAACGCAGTTCCGGGTCACGCGTCAAATTGCCCAGGAGAAATACTTTGTTCATGTCAGCCATCTGGACACCTCACATATGCTAAGTAGACTCTTCGGTCGCAGCTTCCTCTGAGACTTCAGGCGGCTCCACCTCACCGGGCAGGGATTCGGGCTCTTGAGCGTCGCTTTCTGCCTCTTCCTTTTTCTCTGCACTTTGGGGAAGTCCCGGCGTCGTTGTGTCCCCAGCCTCTGCAGCCGGCTCCTGTGCTTCAGTTGTGGTCTGAGCTGTTGTCTTGTCTTCAGCAGGCTGTTCGACCGGCGCCTCTTCCTCGGGCTTCTCCGGCATGCGGCTTGCCCTTACAATCATGTTGCGCAGGACCACCTCGTCAAGCTTGCAGTCGCGCCTTATCTGAGGGAGCGAATCAGGAGGGGCGTTAAAGTATACCAGAACGTAAGTACCGCGGTCCCGCCTCTTGATTGGATACGCAAGCTTTCGCTCGCCCCACTTCTCACTAAGTCTCACCTCACCGCCATACTTGGTTATGATATTGTCAATACTCTGGCTGACAGCCTCGTAGTTCCGGCGCGCCTCCGTGTTATCTACGAGAAACAATCCTTCATATAGTCGCACTTTTCTCTCTCCAAAAAGTCCTGTCTGCATTCCTTCCTGCCACCAATGGGCAGGGGTACGGCTGTCCCCTTCCGTGTTGTCCGGTTACCGGGAAGCTTCTCCTCCTTCTTCTTCCTTCTTTTTCGAGATAACCTCAGGCTCCTCGGCCTCTACAGGTTCTTCCGGCGGGGCTTCTTCCTCTTCAACTGTCGGCCGAACCACGGTTAGAACCACCTCCTCGCCGGATGTTACCATGGTAACTTTCCAGGGCAGTTCGATTTCCCTGACGTGTACCGAGTCGCCGGGTTGAAGCTCAGTCACGTCTATTCCTACTTCCTCGGGAGCATCCTGAGGAAAGCACTCGACCTCGAGTTCGTTGAGAACAAGCTCAACCGTGCCCTGGTCCGACGGGAAGGACGGCTCACCATGCAGAACGACAGGTACAGATAGAGCTATCTTTTCAGTAAGGCTCACAACCTGCAAATCCACGTGAAGCACTTCATCACTGAGCGTATCCAGCTGCATTTCCTTAACAAGAACTTTGAGACTTGAGCCCTCAAGCACCATGTCCAGGACGCGGCCGCTCTCTTCGATGGAGCCCCTGAGCATTTTCGCATCTATTTGGACGGGAACTGTTTCCCGGCCCTTCGCGTAAACCACTCCCGGCACCAGGCCGTGTGCACGAAGTTTCCTCGCCCGGCTCTTGCCAAGGGCAGTCCTCTTGCTGACCTGCAATGCTTCTCCCATTTACCTTGTCTCCCGAACAGCCTTTCACTCGAACAATGAACTGACAGACTTGCTCTGATGTATTCTGACAATAGCCTCACCAAGGAGAGGCGCAACGGAGAGCGACTTTATCTTCAGAGAGCTGTCCCTGCGTGGAACAGTGTCTGTAACAAGCACTTCCTTTGCAGGAGATGCCTCAAGCCGTTCAACCGCTCCGGCTGTGAACACCGCATGCGTGGCACAAATGTAGATGTCCCGTGCACCCTTTTCCTTCACAATCCTGGCAGCATCGGTGATGGAGCCGCCGGTTGCTATCATGTCGTCAGTTATCAGGACATTTTTACCCCGCACATCGCCGATAAGGTGATAGGCGGTC
>CAYWBA010000435.1:0-2727 GCA_964455955.1 uncultured Planctomycetota bacterium
GCAGGAAGGAGTCTATGTTTTTCAGGATGATTTGCGACCACGTTTCCATCTGGGGATAGACTGACAGGGCCTCATCCACGGAGACGAAGCTGCCTGACATTATGCCTTTCTCACGCACTTGCACGTTTTCGTTCTGGACTATCACCCTGTAAGCCAGCCCGAAGTGGACTTTCCCGACCTCGTTTGATTCATCATTTATGTAGCCGACGGGGTCAAGGGTGTGAGAGCCGGCGATTTCGACTTCTTCGCGCAGCTCGCGCTCAAGTCCCGCCTTCAGTATGTCGGCAGAAGCTGTATCGAAGGTCTGGTTGATATGGCCGCCGACCCCGAGAGAATACAGGTTGCGCAGCCTTGCCTCATCCTGGTTGTCGAACCTGCGCATGAGGAAAAGCTTCTCGGCGCAGCAAACCACCATGTACGGGATTATTTGTTTGAGAGCCGGGTTGTCTTCGGCAGCCTTGCGGCCGGCGAACTCGTGCAAGTCCCGGATGCGCCTGACAATCTCGTCGAGGCGGTCCATGCCGAAGCCCTGTGGGGTCTCAATGTTTTCGAACAGTTTTGCTCTGGGAACAACGAGAATTTTCTCTTCCACGTCAGTCTCCTTGATTTTCTCTGGCCTCTTTCGAGCGTTTCGCCCTGACGATGCGCGCTGCGTCGAAGGCAACGCCCACGAGAAAGTAGCCGAGCGCGTAGTTGACAAAGTAGGGCGTGCTGTCCTTCGGCATGCTGCCGCCGAAGACTGGCCTCGCAACAGAGTCAAGCGAAAGTGCAGCAGACCCTGCCACAAGGGCAAACACAATCACAAACAGGACTCTTATCCGGAGGTGAGCTCCGCCCCGCTTTATCTGGACTGCGTTGAATATGCCCACAACCAGGCCCACAGCCGCGCCGATTGCGTACAGTATAAAATAACCTCTTAGGTGCCCGCTTGAGGCGTTGTTGGACAGGATAAGCGCGGAAATGGCGATGACAACGGCGATGGCGGCGGCCGCCTTTACTCCCCTCGAGACCAGAGCCAACAGCTTTTCCTCCTGTGTTAAGGTGCTGAAGGTGTTGCCTGAAGCCGCCTACTCGTCTTCCTTTATGTCCTTCTGGATATCCTTCAGCAGGGCTATCACTTTCCTGATTTTTTCCCTGTATTCATCATTGACCCGGGTGCTGGCAACCACGCGTTCAAATGCGATTATTGCCTGTTCGTAGTTTTCCATGAAGATAAGGACTATACCCATGGCGAACGGGACGGATTCCACAGCATAGTTCCAGTCGGAGTCGCAACGCATAAGGTTCCTCAGGGACTTGTTGAAATAGACAAGGGCTTCGCGCCTGTATTTGGCGCTTCTGGTCTGCAGATCTTCTTTTTCCTTATCAGACAACTGGACGGAAAGCTTTTTCCACTTCTGTACGAGGTCATCGAACTCCCTGCCGAAGATATTCTCATAGAGGCGGTGGCTTGCCTGGTCGTAGATAAACCCTTTCCACCACAGAAGCTCCGCATAGGCCAGCCGGAACTTGGCGCTGCCGCTGGGCACGAGCTCAAGCGCTTTTTCGTAATGCTTGATAGCGGTATCAATGTCGGCCTTCTCGGCGGCCGCGTCCCCCTTTTGCACCTCTTTGAACGCCAGTTGGGCCCGTTCCACAGCGCCAAGCTCCACCGATGCGCAGCCTGCCGCAGACAGGCCGAATACCAGTGCCACAAGCAGATACCTCATTGCCGCCTCCCCTTGTTTCGTTTTTGAAAACCTCACGTTTCAGGGCTTGGTTTGTCAACCGCCCCGCTTATGAAGCATTTTAACCAGTTCCGCGTCAGGTTCAATGCCGAGAGTCTTGTGTTTTGAAAGATAAACCAGGCCCGGCTTGGCGCTTCGCGGCTTCGATACGTTTTTCACATGTGTCCAGGAAACTTCCGCATACCCGCTGTTGCGCATCTTCGAATAGTAAACTGCGAGGTTGGCAGCTTCAAGCATTGTTTTCCTGGGGACGGAGATAGCGCGGCCTGGGGGGTCCCCGGCGCCCCTGGCCCGGATTATGATGTGCGAGCCGGGCGAGCCGCCTGCGTGCATGAAGATATCAGACCCGCGCGCTATGGCAAGCGTCAGCTTGTCATTCTGCCTCTGGTTGCGGCCCACAAGTATCTCGTAGCCATCGGAACTGACAAAAGACTTCGGCCCGAGCTTCGACTTTGGAACGCCCTTGGGCTTTTTCATCTTCCTGGGTGCAAGAGCCGCATCCACCTCCGCATCCAAATCCTCGATATGCTCCGGCGCGGCGTCGCGGACGCGCGCCGCGAGGTTCTCAAGGCTTTCTATCTCTTCTTGCGTTACCTTCATCTCCTTTTGGACCCGGGGCCTGCCCGAGCGCAGCTTCCGTGCGCGCTTGAAAAACGCTTCCATGTTCTGGCGAGGGTTTTTTTCAGGAGCGAGTTCTATCACAATTTCCCGCTGGTCCTCGCTGTAGTAGTCAACAACTTTCACCTTTTTCCTGCCCCGCTTGATTTTGGCAAGGTTCGCCTTGACAAGCTCGCCGTAGCGCCTGTAAGTTTCCTCGTTCTGCATCTCGGCGAGGGCTTGCTGGAGCTTGCGTATCTTCCCCCCCCGCCTCTTTATCGCAGCCTGCAGCCGGGCTGTGAGCTTGTCCCGCAGCTTCTCGAATTCTTCTTCGGATAGACTGTTGGCCTCGCCTGTTTCAACCATATCGCTATCTAATACTACGTATTCTTGTCACGGGTTT
>CAYWBA010000436.1:0-2722 GCA_964455955.1 uncultured Planctomycetota bacterium
TGGCGTCAGCAGCTTTGACGGCACCAACTGGAGGAGATACACAAAAGCAGATGGCCTGGCTGAGAATTGGGTCCGGGCGATAGCGATAGACAGCGCAGGCGTGAAGTGGTTTGGAACAAGCTGGGGTGTAAGTAGCTTTGACGGCACCAACTGGGAGACATATACCGAAGCAGATGGGCTGGCTAGTAACGAGGTCTTGGCGATAGCGATAGACAGCGCGGGCGTGAAGTGGTTCGGGACCGCTGCCGGTGTCAGCAGGTTTGATGGCACCACCTGGCAGGCCTACACAACTGCAGACGGGTTGGCCGACAACTGGGTCCATGCAATAGCGATAGACAGCGCAGGGGTGAAGTGGTTCGGGACAGAGAGCGGAGTCAGCAGGTTTGATGGCACTACCTGGCAAATATACACAACCGCAGACGGACTGGCCTCCAATGATGTCCGTGCGATAGCGATAGACAGCACAGGTTTAAAGTGGTTCGGAACATGGGGCGGAGGTGTCAGCACGTATAGCGGCAATTGACCGTTACTACTTGTCTACATTCACTTCAATTTGATTCAGACCAGTAACACCCTCGGGCAATTATGACTATACTGCTTGACTAAGGACCGGGCGCTGGTAGAATATATCTGCGAGGGGCCATGCGGCCCCCAGCGAGGCAGATGCGGCCGGCAGCAAAGCACACGTGGCCGGCAACAAAGCGCAGGGTGAATGGAGAGTTCTGAGCAATGGACAGAAAAGAAGAGTATGCAGTGAGGCGCAGGGCGGCTGAAGACATCTATGCCGAGATGGCTGCGGCCGGCAAGGACAGGGAGGCGCGCAAGGCGAGGCTTCTTGTTGACAGTCTGGACCTGTTCTATTCCGATGTCGGTGGCGGGTACGGCCCTTCGCCTGTGGAGATGACAAATCCCTACGTCAAGGAGGACTACGACGAGGCGCACGTGGAGATTCTCGCCTATGTTAAGGGCGGGGACATGCCGTGGATAAAGCACAAAGACGGCACGGACCGCAGGACGGAACAGGAGATTCAGGACGACACCTCCACCCGGCTGCCCGGGCTCCGGATGTCAATAGGCAAGCCGGTGGAGAAGAAGCCGCTGGCGGTCGAGCTCAGGATGAACTTTACCCAGAAGCATGGCAAGATAGAGGTACGCAAGAAGCTCAGCGCCTGGCGCGACTCCGGGAAGATAACAGCGTTTGTCTACAACAAGGCGGGCAAGGTTTTCAAGTTTGAGGGGCACGTTGTTTTGACAAGGGGCTCCTACATGCTGCGCTCGCCCGATGACAAGTACATGCCTGTTGAAGAGTTGCTTGTCAGCCCGGAGGAGTTTGAGCCGCCTCTGGACGGGGTAGGGTTCAACTTTGAGAAGCGCGCCAAGACGGGGCCTGTCGGGGGGATGTGGCCGGAGAAGTAGAAAGTAGAACAGCAGAGCAGTGAAAATCGGAGATTTTCACGGGAGAATGTGATGGCGGCGGAGTTTGACCGGAAGAAGTATTTTGTGAGCCTTGTCATATTTGTGGCGGCGGCGTTTTTAACCGGGTTTGTGGCTGGTGTAAATTACGGCGGAGGCGGGCAGGGCGCTTCAGATACCCGGCAGGATGCCGACTTGCAGCAGGGCGATGGGCAGGATACTGCCCCCACGAAGCACGCGGAGGCGCCTGATTTCACTCTTGAGACTCTGGACGGGGAGGAGACTCTTTGTGTTGGTGATTTTGCCGGGTCGGACTTTGTTCTTTTTATCACGATTACAACCTGCCCTATATGCCGCATGCAGATTGACGAGCTAAAAAAGATTTACAAGGATTATGCTGGGAAAGGCGTGAAGTTCGCAAACGCGGTGATTGCCGAGACGGACGAGTTCGGCGGGCGGATGATTCTTGAAGATGATATTTTGCAGTACATCGAGGAGACGAAGATTCCGTCTCAGGTGTATATGGACAACGAGGACACTATCGCCGGTGACTACAAGCTCGAAACTGTGCCGGTCATGGCGTTTATCAGCAAAGAGGGACACCTTATGTACCAGCGGCCTTTCACGTACGCTAATGACCTCTCGAAAATCCTCGATGCCCTGATTGCGGGCAAGAAAATTGACACATCCGGGATGAAGACAGTAGTAGGCTGAGGCTTCTAAGCGCACGGGGCCTGTATGGCCGCAGGGACGCGGTGGGTTGCCGTTTTTCCCGCTGCGAGAGAACAAAGCCTGTTTCGTCTTTATAGCCATAACTGAAAGAAATGGTTTGACTTGCACTACTGGAGCTTTTAGTATTCTGTGTTTTAGGCGTGAAATTCGGCTGCTTCCGGGGTAACCATGAAGGTTGTGAGGCTTGCTCTAACAATCGCGTTTGTTTTTCTTGCAAGCGCGTGCGCACTGACCTTTGAGGACTACGTCGAGCGCGGCAAGGAATTTATCAGTAAGGGCAATGACCGTGCAGCTCTTGAGCAGTATTATCTTGCCTGCCAGAAAGCGGAGCCTGGCCACGCGCTTCACCAGATGATAGCCTCTATCCATGTCACGCTCGGCCAGCATGACAAGGCGATAGAGCACTTCGAAAAAGCTGCAGAAATACTCAAGGGTGTCTGGGACAGTCTCTCGGAGCAGGCCCAGCGTATTACCACGAGCCCCGCAGAGGCCAAGAGGATTGGATACTTTATTAAGGACAGGATCAACCCTCTGCGCGCGAAGGTCTATACAGACCTGGGAATGCTTTATGAGAAGA
>CAYWBA010000437.1:0-2714 GCA_964455955.1 uncultured Planctomycetota bacterium
AGACGTGTGCGCTTTTACGATGACGCCCGTATTCTCGTTAATCGCGTTTTCATAGTCGGAGATATAGGTACGGTTGGTGGTGCCGATATCAACAAGCTCAACCCCGCTGCTTCGTATTATTTCAGGCAGCCTGAAGGAGCCGCCTATCTCCACCAGCTCACCACGTGAGCAGATGGCCTGCTTCCCCAGTGCAAGAGTGCGCAGCGCGAGCATGACAGCGGCGGCATCGTTGTTGACGACGCAGGCTGCCTCGGCACCGGTAATTCGCATAAGCAAGCCCTCAACGTGCTGGAGGCGGTCTGAGCGCTTACCAGAGGAGCGGTCCATCTCAAGAAGGCAGTACCCGCGTGCAATTTCATTCAAAGCAGACAGGCACCCGTCCGGCAGGACTGCGCGGCCAAGACCTGTGTGGACAATTATGCCGGTTGCATTAACCACCCTGCACAAGCTGGGCGCAAATAGCTTCCGGAGATTGTCACAAGCCAGGCCGGTCAGTGCTTCTTCACCCACGTCCGGCTCCTGGCCGGCGAGAATCTGGCTGCGCAGCGTTTGCAGGGATTGACGGAGAGCCTCAGTAACCGCCGCGCGGCCGTAGCGCTCTGTTAAGGCAACGATACCCGGCAGGCGCAGGGCCGAGTCTACCTGTATAAGCTTTGAACGCAGGCTCTCTTGCTTTTGGTCTTCCATTGCGAACCCCGAGTCCGCGAAGCGAGTGCTTAGAGAAACTCCGATGGAATCTCAAATATCATATGCTGTATCTGCTGTTAGCTCATTAGAAGAGGGCAACAGCAAGCTGCACAGTTACCCTGTTATCCCGCTTGGAGGGTTTGAGATACTTGCGCAGCGTGTAACGGCCGAGGTCATAGCGCTGCCACAGCGCCTGCAACTTGACGTTTTTGGAGAGGTGCGCGTTGAAGCCTACGCCATAGACAAACTGGGTTCTGTGGGCGTGGCCTGTAGCCAGCCTCATATCATGGTTGGAGGCCGGAGCGAAGCCCTGGTAGTGGAAATATATCTCAAGCCCGCGTTTGTCATACTCCCCGCTTAACTTCTCGTTCACCCAGGCAAGCATCCCTGCGTCGAGCCACCAGCCATCGTAGCAGCGCGTTTTGTCGTGCTGGAACGCCGCAAGCGTGGTGGAATAATAGTCTTCGGGGTTCTCGGATGAACGGATAAACTCGCCGCGGATTATAAACTTCTCAGGCTTCCATACAAGGTCTCCACCAACGCGCTCAAGGTTATATTCAAACTCCCCGGAAGCATCGGGAAGCTTGCCTCTGTAATACGATGCGCCGAACTCCAGCGAAGGGAGCAATTGAATACCGAGCCTTCCACAGAAGTTTTTCGACTGGTTGCTGTCTGTTGTTCCACCAGGCTCGCCGTTCAGGAAGGCAAAGGCATAATTGATGCCGCCATCCTGTACCTTGAACTTCCCATGAAGCATGGCACCCATGTCATAGATGCCAAGCTCGTCGGTTATGTGCTCGACAATCAGGCTGTACTTGATAGAGTTCAGTTCATAAGGGAATGTCGGCATCTGGAGGCCGAAAGGTGTGGCGAAAGTGCCGACTCTCAGCTTCATCTTCTCCTTGTGGTCAATCCAGGGCGCCATGTCCACATAAGCCCAGGTCAGGGAGCTCGCCTGCGCAGCGTCCGCCATTAAAGACAGCCTGAAGTTCTTGTACTCGCCATCTCCGCGGAAGTATGCGCCAGCCATGTCAAATGAGTCAGGCTTGCCTTCCTCGCTGTTGAAGCGGAACAGGCCATAGAGCCCGAGCTTAACGTACATTCTGGCATCTTTTACCTGTTCTTCCTTGTCCTGCACTCCTGCCGTTTCGATGCCTTCCTCCTCAGGTTCAGGAGAGACCCGGGTCTTTTCGCCAGTCGGCCCCACCTGGAAGAACCTGGACGGCTCAAACGAGAAGGAAAGAATCCCTTCAGGTATCTCGTCCGAACTCTGCGCATATGCCGGCAAGGCAAGCATCACAACTGCTATAAACGCAAACAGGCCGACGCCTTTAGTCATTTATCTTTCTCCTTTCGGGAGCTTGTCCTTACCTGTGTTTCTCTTTACTGCCATGCCTCGCACCGCCGCGCCCCTCCTCCACCAGAAGAATGAAATGGGAAACGGTGTCTTGTAAATCTCATACTCCATATTTATAAGCGCGTCAGCCCCGAGCTTCTCGGCCTCCGCGGCTGCCTTGTCACACGCCCCCTGAAGCGTCCCCGGGGACGCGGGTATGAACCCAAAAATCATAAGGCCAGTCTGCCTGACCTCTACCAGGCCTTTCGGGGCGTACTCCTCGTGCAAATCACCCGTGGTGAGGAAAATACGGTCGCTGTCTATCATTGCGGTCGAAATCGTCCTGCACCCGGCAATGACAAGCAACATTAAGGCCAGCAAGGCTATGCGCTGCAATACCGAATTCCTTCACCGAGTCTAAAAATGGGCGATACTGGGCTCGAACCAGTGACCTCTACCGTGTCGAGGTAGCGCTCTAACCAACTGAGCTAATCGCCCGAATATGCCCAGCTTTTCTGCTTCCGCAGAAACACAACTCAAAAGCTGCAAAGCAGCTACGTAAATTGTAATCTTGCCAGTCAGTCCGCGGTGTTGTCAAGAACTTTTTGCTTTTTTGCGCCCTGCCACCGCACCGTGGCAACTCTGGACGCTCTATTTTGAGATACGGTGGCTGGCTCACAGATATGCTTCT